>NZ_NPJC01000006.1:0-173801 GCF_002251405.1 Prevotella sp. P4-98
TTGCCTTCATGGGATTTTTCACTCCGCCTACGGGCGAGATCAGCGTGTCGGTATTGTGGTTTGTGGCACAGTGTCTGATATTCTCCGGCAGCCTTATCGGAGTGGATTGCGTGATAGACCAACGGCTGGGCAAACACAGTTAGTTTGAGGTTTTGGTGGATTTTCTTAATCATATACTTTGTCGGAAAGCAGGGACGTGCGATGCGCCTCTGCTTTTTTAATGTCACACGAAAAATATTTTTGTTAAAGATTATTTTTTGAGATTTTCGTTAAGATTTACCATAGGTTATTTTTCTCGCGACTCGGCAAAGAATAAATTTTTAGATTTATTCTCTGCTCTCGCTGCTCCAAAAATTCGAGCATCTCCGATGCGATCCCCATTAAAATTCTTCCCAAAAGCGAGGTACTCGAGCGCATTTAGTCGAGGATTTTAGTTAAAAGATTTTTGTTTTCAACCAACCAGTATTTACTTTTGTCCTTACAGGACGTAGTTTAATATGCTACATCATGTCCGCAGGGCGTTGCCCTGGGCTAAGGAAGCCATTGGGCTTTCAGCCCGCCACAGCTTGTCGTTATTAGCACTCCGCCCTTGCTTGGCGTTATAACCATTTGTTGGGGTACTAACGCCCCGAATGGGGCAACATCTTCATAGCCCAGGGTAACACCCTGGGTGTGTATGGTTATTTTACCAAACGTCCTGTAAGGACAAAAGTAACAAACATGTTTTTATCCACGGAACGCAGAAATTTTCCTCTCCCTTTTTAATGTCACACGGATATTCTGGAGCAGCGAAGACAGAGTGAAAGCTCGGTTTCACTATGTTGAGTCGCGACAGAATAAGCCAAAGGTAAATCAGAAACGTTGGTGCTCCCTTTTTTTATTGTCGCTCGGAAAAACTCAAATATATTTGGTTTTTCACTCTCTTATTCGTACCTTTGCAATATGACAATGAAATATAATCCTTATAATCAGCAGGGCGATTATGCCCATTATACGGTGAAGAAGGAACAGCCACTACTGGAATTTCTACTCGATACCGTGGAACAGAGTCGCAACAAAATCAAACTGACACTGCAGGGCAGGGGAGTGAGAGTGGACCGGAAAACCGTCACCCAGTTCGACTTCCTGCTGAAACCAGGCATGAAAGTGGCAGTCAGTCGCACCAAACGCAACCAAACGCAGTTTAAGAGCCGATGGCTGAAAATAGTATATGAGGACCGATGGATTATCGTGATAGAAAAGAATATCGGCATACTCTCGATGGCAGCAGGACACAGTTCGCTGAACGTGAAAACGGTGCTCGACGACTATTTCAGGAAGAGTCACCAGAAATGTACTGCACACGTGGTGCATCGCCTCGACCGCGATACCAGCGGACTGATGGTATATGCCAAGGATATCGAGACAGAACAGGTTCTGGAACACAACTGGCACGATATCGTCTTCGACAGACGCTATGTGGCTGTGGTCAGCGGAGAGATGAAGGACGACAGCGGTACGGTGGCAAACTGGCTGAAAGACAATAAGGCGTATGTCACCTACTCATCGCCTGTGGATAACGGCGGAAAATATGCCGTGACACATTTCAAGGTGTTGCAGCGCACCACCGACCATACCCTCGCTGAGTTTAAACTGGAAACAGGACGCAAGAACCAAATCCGTGTGCATACGGCAGACATGGGACATCCCGTGTGTGGCGACGTGAAATACGGCAACGGCGACAATCCGCTCCACAGACTCTGCCTCCATGCCTATATGTTGTGCATGGTGCATCCCGTCACACGCGAACGGATGGAGTTTGAAACACCCATCCCCGCCTCATTCCGATCATTGTTTAAGTAATTGCTGAATAGAAACCATGCAAATATATATCATACTGTTGGTCATGATTATCATCGGCTTTGTGATAGTCAAGCGCATAGCAGGCTGTCTGCTGAAAACCCTTGTGACACTGGTGTTGCTGGCGATACTGGCGTGCCTCTACTTCTTCTGCTTCAAAGAAGGAGCAACCCCACCGACACCATGATGCCGTAGAGCAGCATGTTGCGGGCGGTCTCCCCCAGACACTCGTTGAGGCGACGACCATGATTGATGTGGCGCAGCTTCAACCAGGTGAACACATGGAGCACCAGATAGATCAGGGGCAGGAAGAAGGCGAGGGGATGACCCTGATACCAGAACACGATCCCCAACAGGCAGCTCGCCACGCCCAACAGCAGGTAGAGGTGCTCTGTCCAAAGCGGACCGATGCGCACCACAAGGGTGACCTTGCCGACGCGCCGGTCGTTGTCGCGGTCGCGATAGTTGTTGACGATGAGCAGACTGTCGATGACCAGTCCGCAGGCAACGGATGCTATAGCGACAGCAGGCGTGACGGTATGCAACTGGATATAGTAGGTGATGCAGACGGGGACGATGCCGAAGAAGAGCAACACGAGGATGTCGCCCAAGCCCAGGTAGGACAGGTGGGTGGTGTAGAGAAAACAAAAGGCTACGCAGCAGATGCCGACCAGAATCATTTCGAGACCGCCGAAGATGATAAGGGGCAGACCTGCCACACACGCCACGCATGTAGTTAGGGCGATGGCACGCTTCATGGCATCGAGAGACACCCAGCCCTGGGTGCAGGCACGCAAAGGACCGAGACGGGTGGCGCTGTCGTCGTTGCCATGGGCATAGTCGAAGAAGTCGTTGATGAGATTGGCGTCGATCTGCATGACCAATGCAAACAGCAGGCACAGGGATGCCGACAGCCAGTTGAAGACATCGTCACCATAGGCTTGGGCATCGACATACGCCAAGGCGCAACCTATCATGACGGGTACGGCGGCACCGGTGAGGGTCTTAGGACGGACTGCCAACAGCCAGGCCTTCCAGGAGTTTTGTTTGATATTCTCTTCGTTCATTATATGTTTTTTTGTCTGTAAAGTCTTGCAAAAGTACAGATTATTGCGTACATTTGCAAAAAATAAGCCCATTTTCTATGAACAACAATAATCCCAGTCTTGATTTGATTGATTTTGTGGAGACACAGATCCTCCCACGGTATGCTGATTTCGACCGTGCCCACGGCATGGAACACGTCACGAGAGTGGTGAGACGGTCGCTGGCGCTGGCGAAAACTACAGGTGCGGATATCAACATGGCGTATGTCGTGGCGGCATACCACGACCTCGGACTGTCGGGACCTCGCGCCGTGCATCATCTGACGAGTGGCAAGATACTGATGCAGGACGCCCGACTGAAACGATGGTTCTCGCCCGATCAGCTGAAAATCATGAAGGAGGCGGTGGAGGATCACCGCGCCTCTGCCTCACATGCCCCACGGAGCATCTACGGAAAGATTGTGGCAGAAGCAGACCGCGACCTTGCCCCTGAGGTGGTGTTCCGACGGGTGATACAGTTTGGGCTGGACAACTACCCGGACATTGACCGCGAAGGACAATGGAAGCGATTCAAATCGCACCTGGAAAACAAATATGCGGCAACGGGATATATACGACTCTGGATACAAGGGTCGGAAAACGAGCGCAACCTCAAGGCGCTGCGCGAAATACTGGTCAATCCGAAACAGTTGCGCCAATGGTTTGAACAGTGTTATGAACAAACCATTGGCGCTGAGTGACGGTATCTCTGGCAGGTAGGGTGATGCGAGGATTTCCTGTCGGTTAACCCCGATTGAGGTTTAGTTGTAGAAATTCCAGGAAACACCGATACGCAGTACTTTTCCGTTTTGTGGATAGTGGGGTGCAAGGAACATCATCTTGTTGCCCATACCCTTGTTGACATGGCTCATCATGACGAAGAAACGGGTGCGCTTCAGGTGCATGTTGGCATAGACGTCAACAAAAGGATAGCCGCCCAGTTCCACACGCGACCCGACATTCTTCTGTACGGCAAACTGGCCGATCTGAGGCAGATAGTCGGGCGCGTAGTATTTGGTGAAGAAGGTGGCATCGGCACCCAGTTCTACGGTCAACTGCTTCACGACCAGGAATTTGAAAAAGAGGTTGGTGAAGATATTGACAGTGGGCACGGGAAGCACGTCCTTGTTGCTCGAATTCTGATAAGTCACGATGTTCTCCCAATGCAAGGGTCCCAACTTGAAGTTCTGACGCAGTTGGGCTGTCAGGAGGTTGATGTTGCCACCCTCCTGATAGACACCGCCCTGCAGCCCTGTGAAGTTATGTTTTTCGTCGATGGCATACTCCATGCCGAAGTAGGTGTCGTTTTTGATCTCTTCGACAGCCACACGCAACTGGGTGTGGGTCTTGTCGATGGTGAAGATGCCTTCGATGCCGGAACGGATCTCCTTACTCATATCGCCGTTGTCCCACCACAGGTGTTTGGAGTGGTACTGGCGCTGGAAGAAGGTTGGCGTGATGCGGTCGAAATGGGCTTTGGCAGCCAGTCGCACAGTATCGCCAAACAAGGGGAAATTGACGTCGGTATTGAAATTAAGACTCACAGAACCAGCGTTGCTGCCCGTCAGGAAGAACTCACCGTCGAGGTTGTAATGGAGGGTGCGCCCCTGGGTCTTCGACAGCTGTCCGCCCACACTCACCAGACCTTCTGACCAACTGCGCATATAGTAGCCTTCGTCACCCTCCTGCAACAGGTCGGGCATCTGGTATTTACGATGGTCGTAGCTGACGAAGGCCTTGAGGCCGGCCTTGGCATACTTGTTGAAGCCCTCCATCAGCGCTACGGCAAAGGTATTCTTGACAGAGAGGTATTTCGTCTGGTCGTAGATGGAGTCGTTGCCATAGATGCCACGGTCATCATATTTATAATAGGTGTTGGCATAATAGCCGGCAGGAGAGGCATACGCCTGATTGATGCGACTGAAGCTATTGATGTCGAGGGTGTGGATGAAACTGGTGACGGGTACGTAGATGCGCTTGGTGTTGGCGTCGAGCGAATCCTTCCGGTGTTGCACAGCCAGCAAGCTGTCTGCCATCTGCTGGGAGGTGACCTGAATACGGGTGGAGTCTGGATCGGCAGGTTTCTCGCCAGTCTTGGGCAGATCGCCTGCGATGCGGGCTCCGTCGGGTCTGCCCGTGGCAACAGGATCGGTGGTGCGCCTGTTGTTGCGGCGCTTGTTGCCGTTAGCATCGTCACCATCCTGATTGTTGCGGAGGTTGTCGCGCTGCTTCCTGTCTTGGGCTGACGCCTTGGCAAACGCCCTGGCTTTCTTTTCCGCTTCGGTCAGCGCCACGCGCTTGTAGAAGCCGATATTGTAGCGATGGGAGAGAAACAGGTGGTTGGAATTGTTGCGGTTCCAGTTTTTAGAGAGCACCGTCGGTATCTCGTTCTCACTAAACTGGTCGTCGTAGCTCTCAGGGTGGGTGATATAGTTGTCGTCGGTGATACCGCCGTTCTCAGCCGCCTTGCGATGGTAGGTAGAGAACAGGGCATGCATCTGATATTTGTCGCCGATATACGAGGCAAAGAGCGATGCACCGAAGTGGGAGGTGCTTTGGTTCTGATAGTAACCTCTGGCATAGTGGTAGTCGAGGTCGAAACCGATGCCCAACCGCTTGTTGGCATTGACAGCAAATTTAGCGTCGATATGGTCTTCACCGTTCTGCTTGTCGCCACAGTTGTCGTAGCTTAGATTGGTGAACGGCGACAGCGTGTTGACAAACTGAAACGCATCGGGCTCCTTCATGGTGAAGTCGTAAGGCTGGGTGAAGAAGAACTCCGAGGTCTTCGGGCGATCCATGATGATACGGCTGATGCGCGGCGTATAGTTGTTGCCGAGGGTATTGTACTCGCCAAACACACCCGTGTTGAAGATGGAGTTCTGGTAGAGGTGGGGCAGGGTGTCGGTAACAGCCGGAGTGACATCGCCATAGCGTCTGTCAACCGTCCAGGTATGGACACCCATGGGGATCTCTTTGTCTGCCACGGAATCCCGATGGTTGGGATTGAAACTGCGGGTGGAGTTATCGTCGGTCACGTTGAAGCCGTCGCCCGTATCGGTGATGCGGGTGGGATTGCTCTGCGCCACGATGTTGAGGGTCATGCTCAGGGTGCATGCCAGCGTGATGATAAACTTGTTCAAAACTGTAGGTCTTTATCTTTATCTTTTTTGAAGAGGCGCAATGCCACTTCTACAAATTTGAAACCCATAGCCACCATGATAACGATGGTTCCGGCATCGTTTCCTTTATAATAAAGATACATGCCGATGATGGCTCCGAAAATGAAGATGGTGTTGAGTATGTTTTTTAGTGTTCTCATTGGAGTAATCCTTCTATTTGTTCAAAAAGGTAATCTTTTCTGTCGATAGTACATTTGCGGAATTTGCCGCTGTGTCGATACAGCTTGGTGTTCTTCTTGTTGACTGCCACACGGTCGGTAATCCAGTCTTCGGCGCTGATGCGGATGGGGGTGCGCTCCTCATCGTAATTATAGCGGATGTTGGACAGGGTGAGGGTGGCTTTGCCGTTGGCACACTGGGCTTTGATGGTGTAGAAGAAACGGGTCTGGTCGAGCACAAGGGCTGTCTTCTGGAAGACGAGCCACTCTTCCAGTTTGACGTCAATCTCATAGGTGGCGGTGTCGGCCTTGATGAGTTGGCTGTTGATCTGCTGGGGTTCGCGAGTCACGCCTTGCAGGTATTTTCCAAGGATGTTGTAAATCTGAAAAGCAGTCTTGCCCGGAGCGTCAAAGGTCTTGGTAAAAGTCACCTTGCCGTTCACTTCGGGAACTGCACCCTTGAGGTATTTCTCCATCGGATTCGTTTTGACAACGGCAACTTTCTCCTCCTTCTTTTCGGGTTCTTCCCAGGTGTTTTGCGCTGTGGCGGTCAGGGTCATTGCCATGACGACACACATCAATATACATTTCTTCATCTGTCTCGTTCTCTTTTATAATGGTGCAAAAGTACGAAATATCGTGCGAATGACCTAAAAAAATGTGATAATTTATTTTAATTCCAGTTCCTTTTGCAATCTGATAATCTCGTCGCGGTATTGCGCTGCCTGAAGGAAGTCCAGTTCTTTGGCGGCTGCCTTCATCAGTCGGGTGGTCTCTGCAATGCTCTTTTCCAGTTGTTCTTTCGTCATGTGAAGAATGATGGGGTCGGCGGCAAAGGCAGCGGATGCGACAGGTTCGGCATAGGCTTTGTAGCCCTTCTGTTCCGTACCCTCTGTCTCCTGGCGCAGGTCGCTCTGCTTCAGATTCTTCTTGATCTGTTGCGGGGTGATGCCGTGTTCCTCGTTGTAGTGCATCTGCTTCATGCGGCGGCGCAGCGTCTCGTCGATGGTCAGTTGCATGGATGCCGTGATGCGGTCTGCATACATGATGACTTTGCCGTTGACGTTACGGGCGGCACGGCCTGCCGTCTGGGTGAGTGAGCGGTGTGAACGAAGGAATCCCTCTTTGTCGGCATCGATGATGGCAACGAGCGATACTTCCGGGAGGTCGAGACCCTCACGGAGCAGGTTGACGCCTACCAAGACATCGAAGGTGCCGTTGCGCAGGTCTTCGAGTATCTTGATGCGGTCGAGCGTGGCCACTTCGCTATGGATATAGGCGGTTTGAATGCCGTGGTTGAGCAAGAAGGTGCTGAGCTCCTCTGCCATGCGCTTGGTGAGCGTTGTCACCAATACGCGTTCCTTGCGTTGGATGCGCTGCTGGATCTCTTCCATCAGGTCGTCAATCTGATTTTCGGTGGGTCTTACCTCAATCTCTGGGTCAAGCAGTCCGGTGGGTCTGATCAGCTGTTCGACGACGACACCCTCCGCCTGTTGGAGTTCATAGTCGGCTGGTGTTGCAGATACATAGATGACCTGATGGGTCATGGCTTGAAACTCATCGAAGGTCAGCGGACGGTTGTCGAAGGCGGCAGGAAGACGGAAACCAAATTCCACCAGATTGCGCTTTCGGGCGCGGTCGCCACCATACATGGCACTGATCTGCGGCACACTGACATGGCTTTCGTCAATCACCATCAGGTAGTCTTCGGGGAAGAAATCAAGCAGACAGTAGGGGCGCTCGCCCGCTTGTCTTCCGTCAAAATATCTCGAGTAGTTCTCGATACCCGAGCAATGGCCCAGCTCCTTGATCATCTCCATGTCGTATTCCACACGCTCTTTGATGCGCTGCGCCTTGATATCGTCGCCCAATTCCTCAAAATAGGCTATCTGCTTCATGAGGTCGTCCTGAATATGACGGACGGCGATGGAGGTCTGCTCTTCAGTAGTCATAAAGAGGTTGGCTGGGTAGAGCTTGTATTCGTCAAAGGAAGACAGCCGATCCATGGTCATGGCGTCCAGTTCCTCGATGGCATCAATCTCATCGTCCCAGAAGGTGATGCGCAGAATGACTTCGTTGTATGCCATGGCAATATCTACCGTGTCGCCTTTGACCCTGAAACAACCGCGTTTCAGTTCTATATCGTTGCGCACATAAAGTGCAGAGACGAGTCGGCGAAGGAGTGCATTGCGGTCTAATATCTGACCTTTGTGAACCTCTATCACGTTTTCCTGCATGGCAACAGGACTTCCCATACCATAGATGCAACTGACAGAAGAGACGATGACCACATCCTTTCGGCCAGAGAGTAATGCGCTGACAGCCCTCAGACGCAGTCGGTCGATCTCTTCGTTGATGGCGAGGTCTTTCTCGATATACGTATCAGTAGATGGCAGATAGGCTTCCGGCTGATAGTAGTCGTAATAGCTCACGTAGTATTCTACGGCATTGTGTGGGAAGAAACCCCGCATCTCTTCGTAGAGCTGGGCTGCTAATGTCTTGTTGTGTGACAGGATGAGGGTGGGCTTGTTGACATTGGCAATGACATTGGCCACGGTAAAGGTCTTTCCTGATCCTGTTACACCCAACAATACCTGAGCGGCATCGCCACGGGTGATACCGTCGGTCAGCTGGCGGATTGCCTCTGGCTGGTCACCCGTCGGTCGGTAGTTGGAGGTCAGTTCAAACTTCATAGAAATGCAAAATTACATATTTTCCTCGTAAAAAAAGTTATTGCAGCGCACTAATTGCTAAAAATCGTTTGAAAACCTTTGCTTTTCGGTAGAAAATGAGTAATTTTGCACGTCAAATCAAAGTATGAGAATGAACAAGAAGTCAATCATTATCTTCTGTATGGCTGCTCTGATGTGCAGTTGTGCCGCAGAGTTTAACAATGTCTATAAGTCACCAGACAATGATTATAAGTATGAATTTGCCAAGCAATGCTTTGCAGAAGGCAAGTTTCAACAGGCCATTTCGTTGCTGCAGGATGTGGTAACTTTCAGAAAAGGTACTGATACCGCAGAAGAGAGCCTCTATCTTTTGGCACTGTCACAATATTGCAACCACGACTTTGAAGCTGCCAGCGCTACCTTTAAGAAATATTATGCCACCTATCCAAAAGGTGTATTTGCAGAGCAGGCTGCCTTCAATGTGGGACAGTCGCTCTACGAAAGCACTCCTGAACCACGACTCGACCAGACGCCTACAGTAGGCGCTATCAATGCCTATCAGCAGTTCTTGGATGTGTTCCCTGATTCTAAATTGAGGGCAGAGGCACAGCAGCGCCTGTTCGACCTGCAGGACAATCTCGTGAAGAAAGAGTATCTCTCGGCTGAACTGTATTACAACCTCGGGGGATATTTCGGAAATATCAATGCCAATACAGAGAGTAACTATGAAGCATGTATCATTACCGCGCAGAATGCGTTGAAAACATACCCATATACCAAGTTGCGCGAAGAGTTTGCGGTACTTATCATGCGTAGCAAGTTTGACCTCGCAGAAAATTCCTCTGAAGAGAAAAAACTGGAGCGCTATCGCGATGCAGAGGATGAATGTTATGGATTTCTCAATGAGTATCCCGATTCTAAAGAAGCATCTCGTGCCAACAAGTATATTGCCAAGTGCAAGAAGATCACTGGCGATTGATGTTCCATCAGCAATAAACAGTAAGATAGTATTAACAGCGTAAAATAGTTTAAGATAAATATCAATGGATTACAAGAAATCAAAAGCACCGGTTAACACCGTTACCCGTAACATCATGGATCTCTGTGACGAGACAGGAAACCTTTATGAGAGTGTTGCTATCATCGCGAAGCGTGCCAACCAGATTAGCGTTCAGATCAAAGAAGACCTGTCGAAGAAACTGGCTGAGTTTGCCTCATATAACGACTCACTCGAGGAAGTGTTTGAAAACCGTGAGCAGATTGAAATCTCACGCTACTACGAGAAACTTCCGAAACCTACACTGCTCGCTACACAGGAGTTTGTAGATGGCGAAATCTACTGGCGTGATCCTGCTCGCGAACAGAATAGCGAAGAACTGAACTAATACAGTCATGATACAGCGTAAGCAGACCGTCTTTCTCTTCTTGGCTGCCGTGATGAGCGTCTTGGCATTGTGTTTCCCATTGGCTACTGTAAGTGCCGATGGATTTACTCTGCACCGTGTCTATAGCTTGTGGATGACAACTCCGAGTGGAGCGCTCAGCTACTTGCCGTGGCCATTGTTTATGGTCATGCTGTTGGCAGCATCACTGAGTGTCTATACCATCTTCCGCTATACGCAGCGCACTCTGCAGGCGAGCTTCTGCCTGATTAACATCATGCTCCATGTGATATGGTATGTGGCACTGGCTGTGCTCAGCAAGTTCCTGGCTCCTAATGCAGCAGATTTCCATGTTAATATTGCTGCTGTGTTCCCTGCTATTGCCATTATACTTTGTTTTATGGCGCGTCAGGGTATTCTCTCCGATGAACGTAAGGTTAGGGCAGCTGATCGCATCCGCTGATTCCCACCTTATTAATATATAACACGATGGATGGCTTTTCTTATGAAGGTCATCCATCGTGTTTTTTGTCTAAAAGGGTGATAAAGAGTGTCAAGGCGGGACAAAAGTGACAGTTATGCTATTTCGAGTAGTGTCATGATTGTTGCATGTTGCCTTATTTGTTTGATGACAAAGGCAAGGCAAGACAGTAGTGATTGTTGAAGCACTTTTACTTTGGACTGCAAAAAGAAGAGTTCGGTGGAAGCAATGATTCCATCGAACTCTTATCTCTTGATGATAGCTATATGTCAGCGGATGATGGCGGTCCATCCTCCACCCGGAGCCATATAGATGGGCAGACGGCTCTTGTCATCTACTTCAATGCGTTGATGTTGGTAGTCGGTTGCTTCGCGATCAGCATTGATGCCATCGGCAAAGATGTCGGCTGTGGCGCGGTGATCGCCAAGGAACGAACAGTCTATAGTCAGATGGCGTGCTGTCCAGTTGGTCATGGCTGCTACATACCAGGTGTTACCTTTGCGACGGGCAACTACAGCATATTCGCCCATCTCACCGGCCAGGGCGACTGTCTCGTCGAAGACGGTAGGAACGGCAGCAATGAAATCGGTACATTCTTGATTCTGCATGTATTTTGAAGGACTGTCAGCCAACATCTGGAGTGGAGCGTCAAACAGGGTGTACATAGCCATTTGATGAACACGGGTGCCTTGACTCATGGGATGGTCGTTGTTGCCGAAGAACTGTGATCGAACGGCATTGACCATAGCGCCTGGAGTATAGTCAAACGGACCAGGCAACGCACGGAGGTAGGGGATGGTGACGTCGTACATGGGTTGGTCGTGGAGTGGACCGTCACCGACACGTGGTTCCCATTTCGAGTTCTCCAGACCTTTCACTCCTTCGAAATTGACGATATTGGGATATGCTATCTGTACGCCGAAAGGACGCATGCCGTGAAGGTCGAGCAAAAGGTGATGGCGTGCTGCACATGCGGCTACTTCATAGACAGACTGGATGACACGTTGGTCGTCACGGTCGAAGAAGTCAACCTTGAAGCCTTTCACACCCATATCACCATAGTGTTTCATAATCTCTTCCATCTTTTCATGACCTCTTTGAATGAGGTTGCGCCATGACGACCAGAGAATGACACCGACACCCTGTTGACGGGCATAGTCGATGATGCCTGCCATATCCATCTTGTCAGAGAAGTGGAGTAGGTCTTCGGGATCACTCCATCCTTCATCAATGATGATGTATTCGAGTTTGTTCTTGCGGGCAAAGTCAATGAAGTATTTATAAGTCTCCGTATTGATGCCGGCACGGAAATCGACACCTGTCAGGTTGGTGTTGTTCCACCAGTCCCATGCTACCTTCCCGGGTTTAATCCATGAGGTGTCTGTCAGGCGGCATACAGGACCAAGGCGGCGTGCAATGTCGTTGCCCAATAGTTCACGGTCTGAGTCGCTGATCACAACGATGCGCCATGGCAGGCGACTTACGTTTTCGGCAATATGTTCTGCACGTTGTGTGGGTACAAGATTCAGACGATTGTAACCGCCTATCTCCTCTTCTAATGGCAGGGGAGGAAATGCTGCCTGAAGACTATTGCCTTTCCCCTTTTTGAGATACATGCCGGGATAGTTTTCTACGTCTGCCTCCATCACAACGGCTTTGCGCTTTTCTGGGAGACAGATGGCTGTGGGAGTGATAGCAAGTGAGTCTGCAAACATCTGAGAGAGACGCTGACGGTCGTAGTATGACTCAAACGAGTAGCACCAGCGCTCTCCTGCACGATTGTCGTTGACGTAAGGGATGAATGCTTCATAGTCTGCAGCGAAACGAAATTCTGCGGTCTCGTTGACTACCTTTGCCAAGGGTTTGGTGGGGACGATGCGATAGGCTGCTGCATCATTGAACACACGAAACTCGACAATCAGACCATTGCATACCATTTGCAGTAGGCCATAGTTGCCGGAAGACTTCCTCACGTTTGACGAACGAGTCTTCTTTACCTTGACGTTCTGTCCGAAATCCATGATGTCGGTTTTCAGTCCGATTGCGGATGGTTGCAGTATGACGGTATTATCCTTTCGGATATCCCATTGTAGTTGGTTGTCGGTGCACACATTGACGGTAATCAGTCCGTTGGGCGAACTGACGGAATAAGTCTTGGCGCTGACGGTCATTGTTGCCAGTGTTAGGCAGAGAGAAACGAGAATCTTTTTCATATCTTATAGAAATTGGTTTTCAGTATGCGCAAAGTTACGAAAAATAATCGATAGATATGCCATTTTTCAATGTTTTTATAGTTGTGATTTGTCTGTTAACTCAAAAAATACTACTTTTGCAGCCGAAATAAGATTGTATGAACAACGATAACGGGAGAGAAATATGAAAATAACCGCTAAAACAGGATTGGTATTGGAAGGTGGAGGAATGCGTGGCGTATTCACTTCGGGTGTTCTTGATGCCTTTATGAAACATGAGATATGGTTTCCATATGTTGTGGCAGTATCGGCGGGTGCCTGTAATGGATTGTCGTATATGAGCCATCAAGCACGAAGGGCACGTTACTCCAATATTGATATGTTGAAGAAATATGATTATATTTCGCTTAAGAAACTCATCAAAGATGGTACGATATTCGATGCAAACATTCTTTATGATCGTTTTCCAAATGAGATTGTGCCTTACGATTATGATACCTATGAACATAATCCAGCTGTGTTTGAAGCCGTCACCACAAATTGTTTGACGGGAAGGGCGGAATATCTCTCCGAGCGTTACGACCACCAGCGTCTTACACAGATTGTCAAGGCGAGTTCTTCTTTGCCTTTTGTGGCACAGATTACTAAGGTTGATGGAATACCGATGCTTGACGGAGGTATTGTAGATAGTATTCCGGTTGTGCGTTCCATGGATACTGGACATACTGAACATGTGGTGATATTGACGAGAAACCGTGGCTATCGCTCGTCGGAACCTGATTTGAAGGTGCCGCGTTTTGTATATTCTCGTTATCCCAGACTGCGTGTGGCATTGAGTCGTCGTGTTGCGGAATACAATCGCCAGTTGGAACTTATCGAACGTATGGAGGATTGGGGAGAGATCATGGTCATACGTCCAGAACGACCCATGGAGGTGGGAAGAGTAACACGTGATGTGGAAAAACTGGAACGGCTCTATGAGGAGGGCTTTATGCTTGGTGAACGCTTTGTCAATCAGGAACAATTGACTGGAGTATAACAATTCCATCTGACTTTGCATCTTGTTGATTGCAAAATCAGATGGAAATTATTTTGTAGGGGCTGTTTGGATTATTCGCCCAATAGGTCGGGGCGGAGACGGCGTGTGCGTTCTAAGGCCTGTTCCAATTCCCATTCTTTGATTTTGGCCTCGTTACCGCTAAGCAGAATCTCTGGTACTTTCCAACCTTTATAGTCGGCAGGGCGAGTATAGATTGGGGCTGCCAATAGATCATCCTGGAAACAGTCAGACAGAGCACTCTGTTCGTCACCAATCACGCCAGGCACTACACGTACAACAGCATCGGCAATGATGGCAGCTGCCAGTTCGCCTCCTGTCAGCACGTAATCGCCAACAGATATTTCCCTTGTGATGAGATGGTCGCGAACGCGCTGGTCAATACCTTTATAGTGACCGCAGAGGATGATAAGGTTGCCTTTCAATGATAGGTCGTTGGCAATATGTTGATTGAACTGCTCACCATCGGGTGAGGTAAATATCACCTCGTCGTAATCACGCTCAGCCTTCAGGGCAGTAATACATCGGTCAATAGGCTCACACTGCATGACCATTCCGGCAGAACCGCCATACGGATAGTCATCCACACGACGCCATTTGTCGAGCGTGTAGTCACGCAGGTTGTGCAGGCGGATTTCCGCCAGCCCTTTCTTTTCGGCACGTGCAAGAATGCTTTCGTGAACAAAGCCCTCAATCATTTCGGGTAATACACTGATAATGTCGATTCTCATATTCTACTGTTTCCTTCTAATTGATATTCTTTTATTCTGATTGCGCTATACACTAATTGTAATCGTCTGTATAGTGCGTATTGATGCAGAGGGGTATTTAACGGTAATATTCCTTGATGGCATCCAACTGCTTGTAACCTACTTCGCGTCCCAGTTCATAAACCAGTTGCATGCGTTTGGGGTCATGGCAGAGATGGCCAATGGGAATCTTGCCTTCCGGACGAATGACAAGGCATCGACCTTCCTTTTCTGCTTGTGTCACATAGTCCAATTGACTGTTATACATCAGATGGCGCTGATCCATGGCTTCTATCATATTGGGATAATGACGGAGTGCCAAACGCATGAGAGGCATCAGAGCGTTATGAGACTTGCGATAGCCTGCTGGTTGGGTTAGGATGACGATGTTACGTTTATAACCCTGACTCTCGTAATAGGCCAAAGGAATGGAGTCGCTGACACCACCGTCGAGCAGTTGGTGATTGCCGATAGAAACAACTCTTGAAACCATAGGCATGGAGGCAGAGGCACGTATCCACTCCAATGTTTCATAATCAATATGGTCTAATTGATGATAGACTGCTTTTCCTGTTGTTACATCTGTGCAGACCACAGTAAACTCAATGGGATTGTTGGCGAATGTCTCTGAATCGAAGATGTCGTAGTCGTGGGGAACGATATGGTAGGCAAATTCGGCATTGAAATAGTCGCCAGAGCGGAAGAGTGAATGCCAACCGCTGTAGCGCCTGTCTTTGGCGAATCGTTTGTTATAACGGATGGCGCGTCCTGGTTGCTGTGACTTATAGTTGCAACCGAATGCTGCGCCAGCAGATACGCCGATGATACCGTCGGGCTTAATGCCTGCTTCCATCATCACATCGATGACGCCAGCAGTCCATAGTCCGCGCATTGCACCGCCTTCAAGTACCAATCCTTTTTTCTCCATTGTCTTATCTGTTGTCGATAATTCCGTAATTGCTGTATTGCTGACGGGGGAATACAAATGCTTGATCGCTGATACCACCCGTTTTGAAATTGGTTATTTTTATTGTAGTGTGGAAAAAGCCTACCTTCACACGGATGCTGATGGGATTTCGTGTGTGGTGGTCGAGCAGTACATCAGCCTCTTTGATGCCCTTAACGCCCTTTTTTGCCTTTAGTGTGATGACATAACCACGCTTGTCGTTAGCAATATGGTAGTTGTAGTTGTCGGGCTTGAATGTGAATTTTGAGGCATATTTATCGCGTGATTCATCGTCAGAACGATAGATGGTAACGGTTCTCTTCTTCCGATCTACACGGGTGTAGGTGATTTGGTCGTTCCATGCTGTGTAGCGGTCTTCTACAAATTTACTGCTTTTCCCTTTGGTCCAGATAGTTCCTTGGGCTTTGTAGATGCCTATGATATTGACACTATAGCTTAAACGTGAACCTTGAGGACCATAAACCTTTTGATAGGCCTCGTTGAACATACGCCGCGCTTGACGTGAATTAGGAGACTCCTGTGCATGAAGCCCTATTGTGAACAACATGCACAGGAGTATGAGATAATATCTAATCATATTTGTTATTAAGCATTGTATTCCTGCCAACTCTTGATCTTGATGTCTTCAAGTCGGAGGGCAGTGAAGGCTTCAATGAAGGCTTTTGCCAGACGCACATTGGTCATCAAGGGGATGTTGTGGTCGATGGCGCCGCGACGAATGCGATAACCATTGGTCAATTCGCGCTTGGTGTGGTTCTTGGGAACGTTGACAATCAAGTCGAATTTGTGGTCAGCAATCATCTGCATGATATTGTTGTCGCCTTCCTCATCGGGCCAGTTGACGGCAGTGGCTTTCACACCATTCTCATTGAAAAACTTGGCTGTGCCTGGTGTGGCATATACCTCGTAACCCTTCTTGACGAGTTGCTTGGCTGGTTCGAGCAATGAAACCTTACCCTTTGCGGCTCCTGAAGAGATGAGAACGCTCTTCTTGGGAAGACGGTAGCCAGTGGCGATGAGTGCGTTGAGCAAAGCCTCGTTGAGGTCATCGCCCAGACAGCCTACCTCACCGGTAGAGCTCATATCAACACCGAGTACGGGATCGGCATTCTGCAGACGGGCAAATGAGAACTGTGATGCCTTGACACCGATGTGGTCGATGTCGAACTCGCTCTTGGCTGGACGAGAATAGGGAGCATCAAGCATAATCTTGGTTGCTGTCTCGATGAAGTTGCGCTTCAGAATCTTCGATACAAAGGGGAATGAGCGTGATGCACGCAGGTTACATTCGATAACCTTCACCTCACGGTTCTTGGCAAGGAACTGGATGTTGAATGGTCCGCTGATGTTGAGTTCCTGTGCAATCTTGCGGGAAATCTTCTTAATCTGGCGGATAGTTGAGAAATAGATATGCTGTGCGGGGAATACCATGGTTGCGTCACCAGAGTGGACACCGGCATATTCCACATGCTCAGAGATGGCATATTCAATAACCTCACCCTTGTCGGCAACAGCATCAAACTCAATCTCTTTGGTTTCCTGCATGAACTGGCTTACCACTACGGGGAACTCCTTGGATACTTCGGTTGCCATATTCAAGAAACGATGCAATTCTTCATCGTCGTAACATACGTTCATGGCTGCACCTGAGAGTACATAGGATGGACGTACCAGTACGGGATAACCAACTTCATCTACAAACTCCTTGACATCGTCGAACGAAGTCAGAGCGCGCCAACGTGGCTGGTCAATTCCTAGTTTATCGAGCATGGCAGAGAACTTGTCGCGGTTCTCTGCACGGTCAATATCAACTGGAGAGGTGCCCAATACAGGAACGCCCTGACGGTAGAGCTTCATTGCCAAGTTGTTTGGAATCTGTCCACCTACAGAGACGATGACACCGCGTGGCATTTCAAGATCGATGACGTCAAGAACACGCTCTAACGACAGTTCGTCGAAATAGAGGCGGTCACACATGTCGTAGTCGGTCGATACGGTTTCGGGGTTGTAGTTGATCATGATCGACTTGTAGCCGAGTTTGCGTGCAGTGTTGATTGCATTAACCGAACACCAGTCGAACTCTACGCTTGAACCGATGCGATAGGCGCCAGAACCGAGAACGATTACAGATTTCTCGTTCTTATAATAGCTGATGTCGTGTGCGGTCTTGTATGCTTTGCCGTCGGGGGTAGCAAATGCTGGTGTGTGTGTATAGGTGAAATACAAGTAGTTGGTCAGTTCTGGATGTTCAGATGCTACAGTAGGGATGCGTTTTACCGAAGGCATGATACCCATCTGTTTGCGGATCTCACGTACTTTGAGGTTTTCCTTCTCCATATTGCCACTCTGTGGCTTGAGTACGAAACGTGCAATCTGAAAGTCTGAGAATCCTGCCTGTTTCACTTCAAGCATAAGGGCGGCGGGTACGTCTTCTACGGCATTGTATTCCATCAACTGATGTTTCAGGTCAACAATATGCTTCAATCGTTCAAGGAACCATACGTCAATCTTGGTCAATTCCTCGATACGCTTGATAGTATATCCTTCTTCCATGGCCTGTGCGATGGCAAAGATACGGAGGTCTGTTGGGTTTGCCAATGCATCGTCGAGGTCATCGAAGCGTGTGTGGTCATTGCCTACAAATCCGTGCATACCCTGTCCAATCATGCGGAGTCCCTTTTGGATCATCTCTTCAAATGAACGTCCGATGCTCATAATCTCACCGACCGACTTCATGGATGAACCGAGGTGGCGTGATACGCCAGCAAATTTGGTAAGGTCCCAGCGTGGAATCTTACAAATCATATAGTCGAGGCTTGGAGCCACGTATGCTGATGATGTTGTTCCCATCTCGCCAATCTGATCGAGCGTGTAGCCCAAAGCAATCTTGGCAGCTACGAAGGCTAGGGGATAGCCCGTTGCTTTTGAAGCAAGTGCAGATGAACGGCTCAGACGTGCATTGATTTCAATGATGCGGTAGTCGTTAGTTTCTGCATTGAAGGCAAACTGGATGTTACACTCACCTACGATATTCAAGTGGCGTACACATTTAGTAGTGATATCCTGCAACATCTTCACCTGTTGCTCGGTCAATGAGCAGGTAGGAGCCACTACGATAGATTCACCAGTATGGATGCCCAGAGGGTCGAAGTTTTCCATTGAAGCTACGGTGAAACAGTGGTCGTTGGCATCGCGGATGCACTCGAACTCAATTTCCTTCCATCCTTTCAAACTCTCTTCTACGAGAATCTGTGGTGCGAAGGTGAATGCGCTTTCTGCCAGAGATATGAATGTTTTCTCGTCAGGGCAGATACCACTGCCCAGTCCGCCTAATGCGTAGGCAGAACGTACCATTACGGGGAATCCGATATTATGGGCTGCCTTGAGCGCATCGTCCATGTTTTCTACAGCGTGGCTCACGGGTACCTTCATGTCAATCTCTGCCAGTTTCTTGACGAAGAGGTCGCGGTCTTCGGTGTTCATAATGGCTTCTACGCTTGTGCCGAGCACTTCTACACCATATTCTTTAAGAACACCAGACAGATAGAGTTCGGTACCGCAGTTGAGGGCTGTCTGACCGCCGAATGCCAACAGGATGCCATCAGGACGTTCTTTCTTGATGATTTCTGTTACGAAATACGTATTGACGGGTTGAAAATACACTTTGTCGGCAACGCCTTCCGAGGTTTGGATAGTGGCAATGTTTGGATTTACCAGAACCGATGATATACCTTCTTCGCGCAGGGCTTTGAGTGCCTGTGAGCCTGAGTAGTCGAACTCTCCGGCTTGTCCGATTTTCAGGGCACCCGAACCGAGCACGAGTACCTTTTTGAGTTGTTTCTTCATATCTCTTTTATAGGGTTGTTTGTTTTTGCTCTATATATTATATTAAGGTGTTGGTTATTCTGTGGTCTTAAACAAGTCCTTTATACCTCCTATGCTTCCCAGGAGATTTGTGGCTTCGTATGGCAGATAGACAGTCTTGGTCTTGTCGCCATTTGCCAGCTCTTGCATCATTTGGATATATTTCTGTGCCAACAGATAGTTGGCAGGGTTAGTGCTCTTTCCTACGGCTTCGGTGATAAGTTCGATGGCCTTTGCTTCTGCTTCTGCTTTGCGGATGCGTGCCTGTGCTTCACCTTCTGCATGGAGAATGGCTTGCTGCTTCTGTGCTTCGGCACGGTTCACCATAGCGGTTTTCTCACCTTCTGATGCAAGAATCTCCGCAGCTTTTTCACCCTCTGAAGTCAGAATCTGTGCACGTTTGTTTCGTTCTGCCTGCATCTGTTTCTCCATGGCATTGAGCACACTTGTTGGTGGTGTGATGTCTTGGAGTTCTACGCGATTGACTTTTACACCCCATTTGTCGGTGGCATCGTCGAGTACGGCGCGAAGCTTGGTATTGATTGTGTCGCGTGAGGTGAGTGTCTCGTCCAGTTCCAGTTCACCAATGATATTACGGAGTGTGGTCTGTGTGAGTTTCTCGATAGCGTTGGGCAGGTTTGATATTTCATAGACAGCCTTGAAGGGATCAACAATCTGGAAGTAGAGTAGCGCGTTGATCTCCATCTGGATGTTATCTTTCGTAATTACGTTCTGTGATGGAAAATCATAAACCTGTTCACGGAGGTCAATATTGTCAGAGTAGGCATAGCGTCCACGTGTCAGCACGACGATGGCTTTGGCACGGTCAATGAATGGTATGATAACGTTGATGCCTGGTTTGAGTGTCGCATAGTAACGACCGAGACGTTCGATGATTTTTGTTTCCGACTGTGGAATGATAACCAGCGCCATCTTGGCGAAGACTACTACGCAGATGATGATGGCGATGAGCACATAGGTGAAAAAAGATGCTTCCATAATGTCTTGGTTTTATTCGTTTATACTTGTTGTTGATTCCACTTGGATGATGGTGCTTTTCCGATCCGTAACCTTTACGGTAGATCCTGCTGTGATGTCGGTGGCGCTATTGCTGACAGCTTTCCATACATCACCGTCAATGGCAACTCTTCCGTAGCCTCCCGTCTTGATGGTTTCTGTGACACGTCCTATTCGTCCGATAAGTGCATCGGCATTGCTAGGACGGTTGGGCTCGTTCTTGTGCAGATAGCGTAATGCTATCGGGCGCACAAAGAAGATGCTGGCCAACGCTACTGCTGCAAAGATTGCCAATTGCCAATAGATGTTCAATCCTATTGCAGCTCCAATAGCCGACGCCACAGCTCCTATGGAGAAACAGATGATAAAGAAATCACCAGACGATAATTCGAGTATGAGACAAATAACGGCCGCGATGGCCCATACCTGCCATACGTTGTTCATGATGTAATCTGCCATAACCCAATCGTTTTTTATGTTGCTGTATTATAATCTCTTTGGTGTCTGTTTTGTGTCGGCTATAGTCTCGGCCTATCAGAGTCCTTAACCCTTGAAACGTTCTGACTGCTGACGGATGAGTTCGGTATCGTCGAAGTAGTTGATCTGCATGGCAGAACGTACCTCACACATGGTCTGAGCTGCTGTCTCGCGCGCCTTTTCAGTACCCTTTTTCAGAATATTGTAGATCTCAGGAATATCCTGCTCGAATTCATGACGACGTTGGCGGATGGGCTCCATAAATTTATTGAGCACATTGTTGAGGAACTTTTTGGTTGTTCCGTCGCCGATACCACCTTTCACATATTGTGCCTTGAGTTCTTCAAGAGTCTTAAATTCTGGCCAGAACTCAGCAAAGTCTTCATCGCTACTGAAAGCTTCGAGGTAGGTGAAAACAGCATTTCCTTCAAGATGTCCCGGTTCGTCCAAGCTCATACGTGGCTCTCCGTTAGACATCTTCTTCACCTTCTTCCATACATCAGCAGCAGAGTCGCTGAGGTAGATGCAGTTTCCAAGTGATTTCGACATTTTCTCTTTACCATCGGTGCCGGGCAGACGACGTGCTGTTGCGTTTTCGGGCAACATGATTTCTGGTTCTACCAGTACCGGTGCATAAGTCTGGTTGAAGCGACGCACCAATTCGCGAGTCACTTCCAACATGGGTTCCTGGTCTTCTCCGGCAGGAACGGTAGTAGCTTTGAAGAGCGTGATATCTGCTGCTTGGCTGACAGGATAGCAGAAGAATCCGAGGGGAATGTTTGCCTCGAAGTTGCGCATCTTGATTTCTGTCTTCACAGTTGGGTTGCGCTGTACGCGACTTACGCTGATGAGATTCATCAGGTAGGTGGTCAATTCTGCCAGTTCTGGTATTTGACTTTGGATAAACAAGGTGCATTTCTCAGGGTCGAGTCCTGCTGAAAGGTAGTCGAGGGCCACCTCGATGATATTTTGTCTGATTTTCTCTGGATTGTCAGCATTGTCTGTCAGTGCCTGAACATCTGCCATGAATACGAACATCTTGTCGTAGCCTCCGGCATTTTGCAGTTCAACACGTCTGCGCAGCGAGCCAATGTAATGGCCTAAGTGCAGTTTTCCTGTAGGACGGTCGCCCGTCAGAATAATCTTTCCCATAATAGTTTTCTGAATTTCAGCACAAAGGTACAGCTTTTTTCTGAATCATGCAACAAATACGGTCTTATTCCCTATTTTATTTTATAGGTATGCGTATTTATGCGTTTTTGATACGCTGTAATATTTCCCCGTAGGGATCGTGCTGTTTTAGTAGTATAATAATGGTTTTTGAAGTGCTTTTTATGTAAATATTATGATGTTTTTCCTTTGTAAATAGCTAAAGTACAAAAAAAGTAGTATCTTTGCATTTGATATCAATTTAATGTCTATAAGAAAGAAGATACTAAGAATACAAAAAATGAATAAAGCTAAATTGATTGTTTTGATAGTTGCCGTAGCCGTACTGGCCAGTTGTGGAACCACCACGACGGTACCTATCACAGGACGAAAACAACACATGATGGTGAGCGACGAAAAAGTGCTCAGCCTCAGTAATCAACAGTATGCGGAATACATGAAAACCGCCAAACCTTCCACGAATGTGGCAAATACCAACATGGTGAAGCGAGTGGGGCAGAACCTTGCAAATGCCGTTGTGGCTTATCTCAACGCCAACGGCCTTTCCAGTGAGGTTGCCAACTACAAGTGGGAGTTCAATCTCGTACAAGACAAGCAGGTTAATGCTTTCTGTATGCCCGGTGGTAAGATTGTGGTCTATGAAGGACTGTTGCCTGTCACTCAAGACGAGACTTCGCTTGCGATAGTTCTCGGACATGAAATAGCCCATGCGGTGGCCAAGCACTCTGCCGAGCAGATGAGTACGCTCATCAGACAACAATATGGCGCACAAGCCCTCAGCGTTTTGATGCAAGGTGCAGGTGCCAGTAGCGGACTGCAGAATATAGCCGGAACGGTTTTCGGACTTGGAGCCAAGGGAGCAAGTGCGAAATATTCGCGCAACCACGAGAGTGAGGCCGACCATCTCGGTATTATCTTTGCAGCCATGGCAGGCTATGATCCACAGAAAGCTGTGGATTTTTGGAAACGCATGTCGCAAGCTACTGGTGGAGGCTCGAAATCATGGCTCAGCACTCACCCTACCGATGCCACACGTATAGCACAGATACAGGCCTGGATGCCTGAGGCTATGAAGTATTATAAGCCCCAAGCTGTTGTTTCCACAAACAAGAAAAATACTGTGCAAACCAAAAAGAAGAATACTACTACGCAAAAAAAGAAATCAATAACCAAAAAAGCAAGACACAAATGAAAATAACTACTCGACACTTCGTCAAATCAGCAATGGCAACAACCGCAGCCATGTTACTCGTCATCAATGCCGAGGCGCAAAATGCCGGTGGTATCTCTCCGCAGATGATGCAGCAATTTGAAAAGCAACATCAGGCAAATCCTGCCAGTCGTGCGCTGCAAAATGCAGTAGCTGTCAATTCTATCGACGGCTTGGCTGTCAACAAAGCCAATGCAGGAGCCTTCGATACCTATTTTAGTGTGGAGACACCCAGTCAGTCTATCACCAATCAAAAGTCAAGTGGAAGATGTTGGATGTTTAGCGGATTCAATGTGCTGCGTGGCAATTTTGCCAAACGCACAGACTCGTTGACCGTTTCGCTCTCGCAAAACTATCTGTTCTTCTACGACCAGCTTGAAAAGGCAAACTTGATGCTTCAAGGCGTGATAGATCATGCGAAGAAACCATTTGAAGACCAGCGCGTGCAGTTCTTCTTCCAAAGTCCTATCAATGACGGAGGAACATTCTGTGGTGTGGCAGACTTGGTAGAAAAGTACGGCCTTGTGCCCAGTAGTGTTCAACCTGAAAGCTTCTCGGCAGAAAATACGGCAAAGATGGCCTCTATCGTCAAGTCCAAACTGCGTGAACATGGTTTGAAACTGCGCCAGATGGTAGCAGATGGCAAGAAAACAGCCGATGTGCAGAAAGCTAAGGTAACCGCCCTTTCTGAAATCTACAATATCCTTGCCCTTACACTTGGTGAACCCGTCAAGGAGTTTGACTATGCTTTCAAAGGCAAGGACGGACGAGCAAAGACTCCTGTTAAACACTATACTCCAAAGACATTCGCAGAGGAAGTGGTTGGTGGACCTATCAATGGCACTTTTATCATGGTGATGAACGATCCGCGTCGTCCTTATTATAAGACCTATGAGGTGGAATACGACCGCCATACCTATGATGGGCACAACTGGAAGTACCTCAACTTGCCTATGGATGAGATAGAACAGCTCGCTGTAGCATCGCTCAAAGACGGTCGTAAACTCTATTCCAGCTATGATGTAGGCAAGCAACTTGACCGCAAACGTGGCTATGCCGATACAGAGAATTTCGACTATGCCTCTCTCTTCGGTACTTCATTCACCATGGACAAAGCCCAGCGCATTTCCACATTCGACAGTGGCTCTACCCATGCCATGACACTTACTGCCGTGGATCTTGATGCCAACGGAAAGGCCACAAAGTGGAAAGTTGAAAACTCCTGGGGAGGTGATTGGGGACAGAAAGGATGCCTCATTATGACCGACAGATGGTTCCGCGAATACATGTTCCGACTCGTAGTCAATAAGAAATATGTGAGCGAGAAACTCCTGAAAGACTATAATCAGAAACCCATCATGGTGATGCCAGAAGATCCACTCTTTCAGCAGGATAATTGATGATTTGTTAACATGCATAATTGGGGGCGAAAGCCCCCTTTTTTTATGCATTTCCATCTGTGAATAGCAGTTGATTTATGTTAATTAATTGATAATCAACGTCTCATTTCGGAGTAAAGTTTGGTAGTTCCAAAAAATAGTCGTACCTTTGTGCCCGTTAACAATAGTGTGACGGTTGAATGTCTCGTGGTGAGACGGTCATGCTTAACAGGATTATTTATGACAAAGATTGCTAGAAATGTATTGATTACATTGGCCATCATGATGGCCTGTTCCATCAATGCTTCGGCAGGAACGAAGAACAATGAACGCTCGTTTGACTGGACTCCTGTTATCAGCGCGATTATTCAGGTAGAAAGTCAAGGTAATCCTAAAGCCGTAAGTGGTAAGTCGTGCGGCATCATGCAGATTACACCTATCTGCGTTAAGGAATGCAATCGCATCCTGCAGATGAGGCAGAGCAAAAAGCGCTACACAATGAACGACCGATTCAATGCAAAGAAATCGAAAGAGATGTTTCTTCTCATACAGTCGTTCTACAACAAGGCAAACAACGTGGAGTATGCCATTCGTGCATGGAATGGAGGTCACAACTACTCGAAGCGAGCCACTCAAAACTATTATGAGAAAGTGTTGCGCCAGATGAATTAGACTATTATTTAAAGTCACTCTACAGAATCCGATTGACAGATTTCTCCTCGTAAAGGAAACTGCCAGTCGGATTTTTCCGTTTTCTCTCTTTGGAATACGAAGGTCCCATGTACCACCCATCTTTCTCCTATATAAATTTGCTGTATCTCCTATAAATTATCAGTAAAGATGTAAACAAAGCTTAATTTTTTTGTCAATCTGCAACTTTGGCAGTATCTTTGATGTCTATAATAGAAAAGAATTATATTCATTTAATAGATTAATAGAAAAAACTATGAGTACAACACTTGTTATTATCTTGGCAGTGGTAGGAATTGCATTGATTCTTATCTTCTTCTACAACAATCTCGTGAAACTGCGTAACAACCGTATCAACGCCTTTGCCAATATCGATGTACAACTCAAACAACGATTTGACCTCATACCGCAACTCGTGGCAACGGTTAAGGGATATGCAACCCACGAGAAGGAACTCCTGCAGCGTGTAACCGAAGCCCGTTCTGCTGCCATGGGCGCACAGACCATCAACGACAAGGTGCAGGCAGACAACCAGCTCTCTGCCGCTTTGTCAGGTTTGAAAGTTTCCCTTGAGGCTTATCCTGACCTTAAGGCCAATCAGAACTTCCTGCAACTGCAAGGTGAGATTTCGGATATCGAGAACAAACTTGCAGCATCACGCCGTTATTTCAACTCAGCCACTCGTGAACTCAACAATGCCGTACAGACATTCCCAGGCAATATCATCGCCGGCATGTTTGGCTTCCATGCTGAACCCATGTTTGAAGTACCCCAGGAACAACGTGCGCAGTTTGAGAAAGCTCCCGAAATCAAATTCTAAGTGAGAACGATGAGATACGTTGGTATTCAGACACAAATCCAGCGCAACAATTTTTATACCCTCTTGTTGCTCTTGCTGTTTCCCGCCATTCTTTTAGGGATGGTATGGATCTTTCTGGCATTGGTCAGCTATTTCGGCACATATTATTATGACGAATATGGCAATATGGTCAATGTCTTCGATGCAGCAGTAGTCAACGACTATTTCCTACAAACCATTCCTTGGGTCATTGGCGGTGTGGCCGTATGGTTTCTCATTGCCTATTGCTTCAACTCGTCTATGGTCAGACAAGCCACAGGCGCACGCCCTTTAGAGCGCAGGGAGAATCCGCGGGTATATAATATTGTGGAAAACCTCTGTATTGCAGGAGGTATGGACATGCCAAAAGTGTGTGTGGTTGACGATCCGCAGCTCAATGCCTTTGCCAGCGGTATCGACCGCAAGAGCTATACGGTCACCGTCACCACCGGACTGCTGAAGGTACTCAACGACGAGGAACTGGCTGGTGTGATAGGTCACGAACTGACCCATATCCGCAACCATGATACCCGCTTGCTTATCACGAGCATCATCTTCGTAGGTATAGTATCGGCTGTGATGAGCATGGTGATGCATGTCATACAAAACATATTCTGGTTTGGCGGCGGCAACCGTCATGTAAGTAGTGACGACGACAATAAGAACAGCGGACTCTCCGTCATCATCGTGCTGCTCATCGGCCTGCTTTGCTCAGCCATTGCCTATGTCTTTGTACTGCTGACCCGTTTTGCCATTTCGCGCAAACGTGAGTTTATGGCAGATGCCGGTGGTGCCGAACTGTGCCAGAATCCCCTGGCCTTGGCTTCCGCCTTGCGTAAAATTTCCAATAATCCAGGCCTCGGACGTGTGGAGCGTGAAGATGTAGCCCAACTCTTCATTATCCATCCCCGTCGTCACGCACAGAGTGTGATGAGTATGATTAACGGCCTCTTTGCCACACACCCCAGCACCGAAGAACGAATCCGATTGCTCGAACAGTTCTGATAGCGGAATCTTCCCGCGAACCATCGGTTATCGGTTACAACCGCAGTGTAGAGATTGTCCTTTGTGACATCCTACGCTGCGGTTGTTGTTTCGTTAATTTACACTAAAAGACTTACAGAAAGTTTGTCAATATCAAAAGTTTTTGCTACTTTCGTCATTCCAAACGAATAATGAAACATATCTAAAACAAATAACAACAATATGGTAGAACTTAAAAACGAACGGATAGCCATCAAGGTGGCACCGCTGGGAGCCGAACTCCAAAGCATCACAGACAACAACGGAAGAGAATACCTCTGGCAGGCAGATCCTGATTTCTGGCCGAGACATTCACCCATACTGTTTCCTATTGTTTGCAGCGTCAACAACGATACCTATACCGTTGATGGCAAGCAATATCATTTGCCACGTCATGGATTTGCCCGTGATACCGAGTTTACGCTGGTGAGACAATCCAAAGACCGCGTGACGTATGCCCTTCATGACAGTGAAGAGACCCTGAAGGTCTATCCCTATCATTTCAATCTCGCCATCAGCTATCGTCTTGATGGCAACAAGGTTGTTGTGACTTGGCATGTGGAGAATACTGACACCCAGGAGATCCATTTCCAGATTGGCGGTCATCCAGCTTTCAATGTGCCAGGCATGAAGAAAGGCGACGAACTGAAAGGTACCCTTGTATTGGACAACGCTCAGCCGATGACCAATCTGAAGAGTTTTGCCGATGGTAGTCATGAGATGACAGAGATTCCTGCAGAGACCGATCAAGGTGTGATTCGTTTCAACGATGAATATTTCAAGGACGACTCCGTTAAGTTCCATCGTTGCCAGACCCATCGTGTGTCTTTGCTCGACACCGACGGTCGTCCTGCTGTAACGCTCGACTACAAATGTCCGGTGATGGCTTTCTGGAGTCCCTATCAGAAAAAAGCCCCGTTTGTATGTCTTGAACCATGGTATGGATTGGGTGACCCACGCGGATGGGAAGGTGAATTTAAGGACAAAGTCTTAATGAACCATCTGCAGCCCGGTGCTTCATTCATGTCACAATACACCATTACAATAGGTGAGTAAAATGTGATATTTCAATATACCGTCAGTAGCTGTAGCCTCTGGGGTGCAGCGACTGATGCTTTTTGGGATGCATGCCTGCTTCATCCCAAAGAACCAAGTCGTTAGTCAGTACTCTAAAACCTTAAAAACACGACACTCCATTGGAATATCGTGCTTCGATAGGTGTCATCTGGTGTTTGTCTGTAAGCGAGTGGGGGCAGAAGGCTTCTCGATAGCGAGTGGAGTCAGAAGGCTTCGCGATAGCGATTCTCATCCTTATCGTCAAGCATAGAGAGATAACTCTGATAACGGCTTTGCGCAATGTAGTGATCCTCTACCGCCTTGATAACGGCACATCCCGGCTCATGGGTATGTGTGCAGTCGCTGAATCGACACTGTTTGGAGTACTCGAAGATTTCTTTGAAATAACTGGTGAGCTCTTTGCGCTCCATGTCGAAGGTGCCGAACCCTTTGATGCCCGGTGTGTCGATAAGCCAACCGCTCTGATCGGGCAGACGGAGCATCTCGCTGAAGGTAGTGGTGTGCATACCCGTGTTGTGTGCATCGCTGATTTCTGCTGTGCGCAGATTGACATCCGGAAGGATGCAGTTGATGAGGGTTGATTTTCCTACGCCGCTGTTGCCGCTGAGCAGGGTAATCTTTCCAGTGAGCTTTTCGGTTAGTGCAGCTACCCCGTCACCTGTTGCAGCCGAAATGGCATGACACTCATAGCCCACAGTTTCATAGAGGCTGATCATCATCTGCTGGTAATGCAGTTCATCGTCAGCCAAGGTGTCGGTCTTGTTGAATGTCAATATCACAGGCACCCGATAGGCCTCTGCCGAAGCCAGGAAACGGTCGATGAAGGTAGTGCTTGTCTCCGGTCGTGCCACGGTAATGACCAGTAGAGCCTGATCCACATTGGCAGCGAGGATGTGGCTTTGTTTGGAGAGATTGATAGACTTGCGGATGATATAGTTGCGTCGGTCTTCAATCTCGGTGATGAAGGCAGTGCCTTCCTGATTGGTGATGATTTCCACGCGGTCACCCACCGCCACCGGATTGGTGGAGCGAATCCCCCGTAGTCGGAAATTTCCTTTGATTTTACAGTCAACAGTTGGTCCATCGTCCGTAAGAACGGTGTACCAACTGCCGGTGTTTTTTATGACGAGTCCTTTCACGGGCTTATACTGTCATGATTTCCTTGTTCTTGGCCTCCATCAAGTCGTCGAGCTTTTTGATGAACTTGTCGTGCAATTTCTGCAAGTCGTTCTCGGCATCCTTCTCCAGGTCTTCTGAGAGTCCGTCTTTGATAGCCTTCTTCAGTTTGTCTTTGATGTCGGCACGCACGTTGCGCACTTCCACCTTGGCTCTTTCAGCAATCTTGTTACACTGCTTCACCAAGTCGCGACGACGCTCTTCGGTAGGCTGTGGGATACCCAGACGGATGATTTCACCGTTGTTCTCTGGTGTGATGCCCACATCCGAGTCCATGATGGCTTTCTCTATTTCGCGAATCTGCTTTTTGTCCCAAGGCTTGATAGCTATGGTGCGGGCATCGGGTGTAGAGATGTTAGCTACTTGGTTCAAGGGTACTTTCGAACCATAGGATTCTACACGCACGCCATCGAGGATGGCGACGTTGGCGCGACCGGCACGCACGCGGCTCAGTTCTTCTTCTAGAAACATGGTTGCCATCTCCATGCGCTCTTCGGCTGCGGATAATGTCTGCTTAACGTCTATCATATTATATACTGTTATCGTTTGTTTCGACAAAGATACGGAGAAATTCCGAAATGACAAACAATATAGGAAATAAAATTTTGTATTTCGATTATAATGTCGTACCTTTGAACCTTGAAAACAAACAAAACTACTGATAAAACCAATTTAACATGAGAATGAAACGATGTACCACAGGGGTGGTCTGTGTCTTCCTGGCACTGACTGCCGCACAGTCCCGTACCTGCGAAAAAGCAGAAACAATGCAGGTTTTGCGTCGCGTCAACAACTATTTCATGGGACGCTATGCCGACCCGACGTTGCCTACTATGGTGAAACGCAGCCGCACGAGCAATCTATGGACCCGTGCCGTATATTATGAAGGACTGATGGCGCTCTACGAGATAGATCCCGATGCGCGCTATGCCGACTATACCGACCGCTGGGCAGCGTCCCATCAGTGGACTCCCCGCTATGGTGTGACCACGTGCAATGCCGACGACCAGTGTTGCGGTCAGACCTACCTGATGCGCTATCTGCAGGTTGGAGGCGATGAGAAGATCAGTAAGGTGAGAGAGAATCTCGACCTGCAGATGAAAACCTACAATCCTAAAGCCAACAATGCGCTCTATGGCTGGTGGACATGGATTGATGCTATTCAGATGGCCATGCCGCTCTATTTCCAGATGACAGCCATCACCCACGATCAACGTTACCAGCAACATGCCATGATGATGTATCGTTGGAGCAGAAACATGCTGGCAGGCGGACTCTTCAATGCCAAAGACGGATTGTGGTGGCGCGATGCCGACTATGTGGCGCCCTATCATGAGCCGGATGGTAAACCCTGCTATTGGTCGAGAGGCAACGGATGGGTCTATGCCGCATTGGTGCGCTGCATGCAACAGGTGTCGCCGAAAGACAAGGTCTATAAGGAACTGAAAAAAGATTTCCTGGCCATGAGCCGCGCCTTGCTCAACTGTCAGCGTGAGGATGGCTTTTGGAATCCCAGTCTGGTGTCCACCCATTATGCCATGCCCGAAACAAGCGGTACTGCGCTTTTCCTCTATGGCATGGCATGGGGCATACGCCAGGGACTCCTTGACGAACGTAAATATGAGCCGGCATGCCGTCGGGCATGGCAGGGGATGGTGCAACAGGCGGTTCACAAGGATGGCTTCCTCGGATGGATGCAAGGCACGGGCAAAGATCCTTCTGCCGGTCAGCCTTTGAGTTACGACCGCGTACCCGATTTTGAAGACTACGGCACCGGATGCTTCCTCCTTGGCGGAGTGGAGTATTACCGCATGATCACCAGGGACGAATAAAACCCGTTTGTGATATGAACGATGTATATGATTAAGGTGTGAAACAATGAAAACAAAATATATCCTACTGCTGATCGCCATGATGACTGCCATTGGCACGACCGCACAGACATGGCCTTCACCCAAACCCGAAGCACGTCCAGGCACCCGATGGTGGTGGCTGGGATCTGCCGTTGACCACCAGGGACTGGAATGGAACCTTGGCGAGTATGCCCGTGTGGGCATTGGGGCAGTGGAAATCACACCGCTCTATGGTGTGAAGGGCAACGAAGCCCATGAACTCCCATTTCTCTCTCTGCAGTGGATGGCGGCATTGCGCGATGTGCAGCAGATTGCCGCCGCCCATCATATCGAGGTAGATATGAACTGCGGAACAGGATGGCCCTTCGGAGGTCCTGAGGTCACGATAGACGAGGCAGCCTGCAAGGCCGTGTTCGTTGACAGCATGATCACCTCCGACAAGCGCCCGTCCGACCAGCACCGACTGGCAGTGCCTGCCAAGGAGCGCCCCTATGCCCAATGGCAATGCACCAGAGTATATCCCACCAGTCAACCACGCCAGTGGCGCGTCATCAGCGTCTATGCCTCACGCACGCGTCAGAAGGTGAAACGCGCTGCACCCGGTGGTGAAGGACTCGTCATCGACCATTTTGACCGTCAGGCGGTGGCACATTATCTCAATAGGTTCACCCAAGCGTTTGAATACACCAAGACTCCTTATCCCCATACCTTCTTCAACGACTCCTATGAGGTGTATAAGGCCAACTGGACCCCTTCGCTCTTCGACGAATTTCTCAAACGCCGTGGCTACGACTTGCGCGACCATCTGCCCGAACTTCTTGACGGTGGTGACGGTAATAAGGCGCTCCACGACTATCGTGAGACGTTGAGCGACCTGCTCTATGAGAACTTCACCCAGCAGTGGGTGGCGTGGGCACACCGCCATGGGGTATTGGTGAGAAACCAAGCCCACGGTTCTCCTGCCAATCTGCTCGATCTTTATGCCGCCGTAGATATACCAGAGATAGAAGGCTTCGGACGCTCCGAGTTTGGCATCCGCGGACTGCGCAGAGACCCCGGCATGACCCTCAAGAACTACAGCGATGTGTCGATGCTGAAATACGCATCGTCGGCAGCACATGTGATGGGAAAGCCGCTGACCAGCAGCGAGACGCTCACTTGGTTGACCGAACACTTCCGCACCTCATTGTCGCAGATGAAGCCTGACATCGACCTGATGTTCTCATGCGGCATCAACCACATCTTCTTTCATGGTAGTTGCTACACCCCGGAGCATGATCCATGGCCCGGATGGAAATTCTATGCATCGGTCGATATGAGTCCCACCAACAGCATTTGGCGCGATGCCCCTTTCTTGATGCAGTATATCGAACGCTGCCAGTCGTTCCTGCAAATGGGACAGCCCGACAATGATTTTCTGGTCTATCTGCCCGTCCATGACATGTGGCGCATCCGCGGTTCTCGCAATGATGATGCTAAGTCGGAGAGCAAAGACCGCAGGGGCGGGGAAGACCTCCTCATGCAGTTCGACATCCATACCATGGACGAGAAATGTCCGCAGTTTATCCGGAGCATCCTCCGCATCGACAGCCTCGGCTACGATTGCGACTATATCAGCGACCGCCAACTGGCACAGGTCAAGGTCGATGGCGGACAGCTCGTCACCCCTGGCGGCACACGCTACAGGGGAATAATCATCCCCACAGGTACCACCGTTGACGACAGACTTCAGAGCCTGTTACAGAACCTCACACCTTATATTATTTATGGTGAAGACCGACAGGCGATGGCGCATCTTGCCAAACCCGAACCATGGCGAATGAATCCCGGTGTGCGTATGATCAGAAGAAAGACCGACGACGGCTACATCTATTTCGTTGTCAATCTCTCGCCCCGCGACTGTCGCTTAAACGCATCATGTCTCTCCGTACCTACGCAACACATCGTCTGCTACAATCCCATGACGGGCGACGTGAACCGTCTGCCTATGGTTGCCGACGCTCCTGTCGTCTGTCTTCAGTCGGGAGAGAGCATCATCCTGCAAACAGGAACAGCTGCCGACCGTCCCCTGTCAACAGGCCAATACGGTATGACAGTAGCGACAGAGACCCTGCCGCTGGACGGCCCCTGGACCCTGTCGTTCCTCGGCGAGACGCCACGCGTCAGCGAAACCTACACCATGCCGACTCCGCAGACCTGGGAGACGCTTGGCGAATCCGCCTCTGTGACCATGGGCACTGGAGTCTATGAGACCGCCTTCTGCCTGACCAGAAAGCAAGCCGCCCAGGCCTGCATCATCTCGCTGGGCGAAGTCTATGAGTCGGCACGCGTATATATCAACGGCAAGTTCATCGGCTGTGCATGGGCAGCACCCTTCCAGCTCGACTGCCGCGACGCCTTGCGCAAGGGCAAGAACACCCTGCGCATTGAAGTGACCAATCTGCCAGCCAACCGCATACGCGATCTCGATAGACGTGGTGTGGAATGGCGAAAATTCAAGGAAATCAACTTCGTGGATATCAACTATAAGAAGACACGCTACGACGGATGGCAACTGATGCGAAGCGGACTGCAGGGCGCACCCCTGTTGCACTTCTATTCCCAAACCCCTTCCGCCTGGCCTTCAAAAGAGGAATAAACAATATAAAACAATAAATAGAACTATTACATCAAAATGAGTACAATTACAATGTTCATCATCGTCGCCTTTGTTGCAGGCTACCTCTGTATAGCCCTTGAAAGTCTGACGAAAATCAACAAGGCAGCCATTGCTCTGCTCATGTGTGTGGTCTGCTGGACCCTGCTGATGGTATCACCTGGAGCATACTATCCCGATGTAGCCTCTGACGGCGTACTCCACCACATCTCCGAAGTGATCGAACACCATCTGGGCGATGCCGCAGGCACCCTCTTTTTCCTAATGGGCGCCATGACCATCGTAGAGATAGTCGATAGCAACGGCGGATTCAATTTTGTGCGCGACATCATGAAGACACGCTCCAAGCGCAAACTCCTGTGGCGTGTGGCTATTGCCACCTTCTTCCTCTCTTCCATCCTCGACAACCTCACCGCCTCCATCGTCATGATCATGGTACTCCGCAAACTGGTACAGTCGCGTGAAGAGCGTCTCATCTATGCCGCATTGATCATTATCTCCGCCAACTCAGGAGGCGCATTCTCGCCCATTGGCGACGTTACCACCATTATGCTGTGGATCAAGGGAGTGATCACCACTCAGGGCATCCTTACTGAAATCTTCATCCCCTCGTTGGTATCGATGTTGGTGCCCGCCTTCATCCTGCAATATTCGTTGAGTGGAAAGTTTGATAAAGAGCAGAACCTCGTCACCGCCGAAATCAGCCAGTTCACCAAGGTGCAACGCAACATCATCTTCTGGCTCGGCGTAGGCGGTTTGGTCTTTGTGCCCATCTTCAAGAGCATCACCCATCTTCCTCCGTTCATGGGCATCCTCCTCGTGCTCGGCGTACTGTGGACCGTGACCGAGATCTTCCATCACAATACTAGCGAAGACGACACTATGGCAAAGCGCGTCAGCGACCTCCTGTCGCGCATCGACCTCTCCACCATCATGTTCTTCCTCGGCATCCTCATGGCAGTAGCCGTGCTGCAGGAGATCGGCGTCCTCACCGCCTTGGGCACCGGACTCAACGAAGTCTTTGTCGGCAACTACTATGTCATCAACGGCATCATCGGTGTCCTCTCCAGCATAGTCGATAACGTGCCCCTGGTAGCAGGCTGTATGGGTATGTATCCCGTAGCCGAGACAGGTGCCATGGCCATCGACGGCTTATTCTGGCAGTTGCTCGCCTACTGTGCCGGAGTAGGCGGTTCGATGCTCATCATCGGTTCTGCAGCCGGTGTTGTTGTCATGGGCTTAGAGAAAATCACTTTTGGTTGGTACTTGAAGCGCATCACGTGGATTGCCTTCGTCGGCTATCTTGCAGGCATTGTGACCTATTGGTTGCAACAGGCATTGCTGGCATAACTTCCAGCCCATAAGTCCACACTGTCCAATGCTGATGTTGGATGATTCCTCATCAGTTGCTGTAGCCAATGTGGTGCAGCGTCTGATGAGGTTTATTTATGATTTTCAAAAATATTCGACCACTCGACCACCGCTGAGGCATAATGCGCTATTGCGCAATGCTTTAAGTGGTGGTCGATGACTTTATATTTACGTGTTTCGACCACACTTCGACCACCAGAGAATATCTTGCCCATGTTTATCAGGACTTTTGCCGATGCCTGATAAAAATATTATCCAACGTTTGATAAAGGTATTATCCAACGTTTGATAAAGGTGTTATCTAACGTTTGATAAAGGTGTTATCTAACGTTTGATAAAGGTGTTTTCCAACGTTGATAAAGGTGTTTTCCAACGTTGATAAAGGTGTTTTCCAACGTTGATAAAGGTGTTTTCCAACGTTTAGCAAGTGTATTGTCTAATGTTGGCAAAGATATTGCCAACACATGGGATTGATGTTGACAAAGAGTTCGCTTGTATGTGTGGCCGATAATCTAATAATCTACTGCTCTATAATAATCTCTATGTTAGTAAGTTACGTGGATACGTGGTCGAGTGGTTGAAATATTGTGAAAAACTATAACTTTGGTATATGAGAACGGGGTGAAGCGCCCTTACCTCTATTCCTTTTCAATAACCTCCACAGGAATCCAGAACCAGAATTTAGAACCATTATCCACTTCGCTCTCTACGCCGATGTCGCCATGGCAGGCGGTGACGATGGACTTACAGATGGAGAGGCCGAGGCCTGTGCCCTGCACAAACTCGTTGAGCTTGACGAAACGATCGAAAACTGCTTTTTGTTTGTCGTGGGGTATGCCCGTTCCGGTGTCTTCGCAGAAGGCATAGATGCCCATCTGACCGTTGCGCTTCTCCAGGCGATAGCCTACCCAGATGCTGCCCTTCTTCGTGTATTTCAATGCGTTGCTCACAAAATTGCTGAATATCTGGCGCACGCGACCGATGTCGATCGATACTCTGAGCTTCTTCAGGGGTTTGGAGGTGACAAAGCGCAGATGGTGGCGCTGCACGCGGATCTCGATGGACTGACAGAGGTATTCAAACTCTTCGGCAAAGTCAACTTCGGCGGGCTTGACGTCCATCGGGTTGTCGTTGATGGTGGAGGCTTCGAGGATGCCGTTGATGAGACGCACCAGGATGTCGCAATGGGTGCGGATGATGTGGACAAAGCGTTCACGCTCCCCGGCTGATTCTGCATATTTCAGCATGTCGGAGAAGCCTACAATGGAGTTGAGGGGCGTGCGCAGTTCGTGGGTCATCTGGGCGAGGAAGACGCTCTTCTGCTGGGCGCTGTTCTTGGTTTTCTCGCTGATCTCGCCCACTTCTTTCTTGATATTCTCCAGTCTGGTGATGTCGTGGAGCATGCCGCTGTAGCCCAGGGTGGATCCGTCGTCGCCTTTGCGCAGGCGACCGTAGATGTCGTGGGCGCACGGACCTTTGCTGAATGCGGAGGAGTTGAGCTGCCGCTTCACGTGGAATGGTCCTTGGAAGAGGCCGATGCTCTCGTCGCTGATCGTGTATTCGTCGTAGAGTTCCGGGGGCAGCTGTCTGAGGTATTTCTCAAACTCGATGACGTAGTCTGCATGTTTCAGCGTGTGGGAATAGTAGATCATCTTATTGCGTAGATCGAGCTCCCACATCGTCCAGTCGGAGTGATTCAACATGAATTTCAGTCGCTTCTCGTTATAGTCGATGTATCGCTGGAGCGTATCACATTCGTGCTGACACATGATGAGATGGTGGTAGGTGTCGCTCTGGGCTTTGATGTCGTAAGCCATGAGGAGGTAGTTGGAGACACGGCCGAAGTAGTCGAAGAGTGGGACGACGTTGTATTCCACGCATGCCTCGCGACCCTGGTCGCTGTCTGCGGGGGCAAGGTGGCAGAGGAAGATGGGGTCGTGGCGACTCTCGTTGAAGGCGTCGGCAAACATCGGCATGTCGAAAAGTGAAGTCTTCTGCAGCAATCGTGCGTTTTTCGCATCAGCTTTACAGATGCGTTTCATCTCTTCGTTGCTGTTTTCTATCCATCCGTTTTGGTTATAGACTGCCATGGCCACCTTTGAGAATTGGAAGAACTGCAGGAACTTCCGCTCCATCTTGTTGGCTTCGTGGATCAGTCCTACGTTGTGGGTCTTATCGACTATGGTGGCATAGATGTTTACTGGCTGTCCGTAGGCATCCTGCTCGACGGCGAAGTGGCCGCGCAGGTGTTTCCATATCGGCTTGTCTTTAGTGCCGGCATTCCATCGTCCACTCAGTTCCACGTGTTTGTCCATGCTGCCGTCTCTCAGCTGTTCGAGCCGTCTCACCCAGTTGTTGCGTTCGGCAGGGTGGAGGCGCTGGCTGAAGTCGAACCACGACATACCCTCGTCGGGCAGCAGACTGCCGTACTGATTGACCAGTATGCGCGAGGTAAGGTCGTACTGAAATACGTAGTGGTAGCCCATCTGCAGGGCACGCGTCATCATGGCATCGAGTTCGCTGTTGCGCTGGCTCTTGGCGCGCACCCTCCCTCTCGCTATGCGGGTGCCCATATAGCACATCAGGGCAAACATCACCGCGCCAATCATCAGATACCCCCACATGGGGATGGTTTTCTTACGGATGCGCTCTGGATGCAGCCATTTGTCGTTGATGAGTGCCACCCGTCCGCGCTGTTTCAGTTGGGAATAGACATAGTCGATGTCTGCGATGAGTTTCGTATCGCGTCCGATGACGTGGATCTCGCTGACGGGTATGCCCACATCGTTGAGGATGAATCCCGACTTGTCCATATTGAGTTGTCTGATTTTCCATTTCAGCGGTTCTTCACCCCATACGTAGTATTTGAAGTCGTGTGCCAATACGCCCATAAGGGCTGTCGTGGGCGACTGAAATTCCAATTGGCTGAGATAGGATGAGTCTTCTTCAAGAAAATAATGTTCCGTATAGTCGGCTGGTTTCAATACCGTACCGGCTTCCACCAGTTCTTTGAGTGAACTGTTGGACGATGTTGTGCCGCAGGTGACTGCCACGATGCGGTTGTAGTTGATGATGTTGCGGGTATAGCAAAAAGGCGGTTTCCTGTAGCGTCCGACATTGGCAAGAATCAGGTCTGCATCGCCACGTTCGAAGGTCTTGAGGGCATTGGCCCACTCTTTCAGTACGAATTTATAAGGGATGTCGAGTTGGTCTAATATTTCTGTCATGATCTCAACATTGGTGCCGGCAGGCCTGCCCGTGTCGTCTTGGAATTCATAGGGCGGCTTGTCCCAGTCGCCCACAATGATGACGGGGTGGGCAGCGTCGTATCGGCGCTGGTACTGCGTCTTCTGTCGCGGTGCGTCTCCCCATGCCGTGCTGACGGTCAGCAGGGCAGCAATCAATGTCATGATATGTCTCAGAAAACTAACTTTCATGGTTAAATGAACTTCTTACGTTTGATAAGTGATGCCTGACAGGGAATGCTGACCCATACGATGGTGCCCTGTCCTGATTCAGAACTGATTTCCAGTGTGCCGTTCATCATCTCTGCCAGTTGCTTGCAGACGGGCAGACTGATGCCGATACGCTCGTCGATGCTGCCGCCGGTATGCTGCTTGATGAGTTGGAGTTCGCGGTCGCTGATGCCGTCGCTGGTATCTTCTACGGAGATGATGAGACGGCGACCGATATAGTCGAAACGCACTCTGACAAAACCGTGCTTCGTGTTGAAGGCGGCATTGCTGATGAGCGATGTGAGCAGATGGGCTATGTTGTAGCCGTCGATATTGAGAACCAGTTGGTCGTAGGGTATTTCCATGATGAAATTGACACCGTTGGGGTGTGCCATGTCCCATCCCCGCTGACAGTTTGTCTTGAAGAGTTCGGTAAACTCAGTGGGTGTCGGGCTGATCTTCACCATGTCGGAGTCGATGCGCGAATAGAAGAGTATCTCGTCTATCAGTCGCAGGAGGTGGTCGGAATTGTCGAGTATCTCTTTGGTGAATACATGCTCGTCCTCTGGGGTGATGTCGGTAGAGAGCATTTCGGCAAATCCCACAACGGCGGTCAGCGGTGTGCGTATCTCGTAACACATATTCTTGAGGAAGCTGTTTTTGGCATGCTCAATCTCGCGAGCGGTGCTGTAGGCTTCGTCCAGACGCAGTTGGTTGGCTTTCAGTTCGCTGATGTCGTAGCAGATGCCAAAATAGGCGTCTTTCTCTTCAATATCATCATGAACAGGTGTCATGCAGAATCTGAGCCACAACGGGTTCTCGCCCGAACGGATGACGGTCATCACCTCCATGCAGAAAGGTTCCTGCGAACGGTTGTCCATCTTGCTCAACAGGTGCATGACGCGTTTCTGCGAACGCTCGTGAACCAATGTCATGCAACGGGTCTGGGTCAGTTCGTACTGCACATGGCTGAGATTGTCTTTGACACACAGCGTATGGGTTTCTGGAGAATAGCGCACTATGCGCATGCCGCTGACCTTCAAGAGGTAGTTGGTATGGTCGATATAGTTGTCGAGCTGATGCTGCAGGTCTCGTTTCCTTGCCAATTTATCTTTCCATTGCTTCTTGATCTCGATGTGCTGGCGGATGTCCTCTACGACCACCAACAGATTGTTGGCGTGCTCGTTGGCTTCGTCGCAAGCCACCATCATGTGAATCTCAAAGATCTGTGTGCCGCTCTGGTTGATGATATGGCCCAGCTCCTTGCTGGTGAGATGATTGTCGAAGTCCACCTTCCGACACATCGATACACCGTCCAACGCTTCGATGTGATCCTCTTCGAGTTCGAAAAGTGTACGGAAAGAGGGCGACTGGCGGATGATGTCTTTCTTGTCGCACTGGAAGAGGCTGCATGCCTTTTCGTTGATATTGGTGAGCTGTCCTTCTGCGTTGAACACGATGATGCCGATCGTCGAACTGTCGAAGATGGTCTTGTAGCGAATGAGTCGCTCTTCGGCATCCTGCTCCATGCGGAGTTCGTCGGTAATGTCTTTCTTCGTGCCAAGAATGACAATAGGGTTGCCTTTCTTGTTGCGCTGCAGGACGGAGAGCTGTATCTGGAAGTCGTGTTCCTGATTGTCGCCTGTTTCGGCATCCATCGCCTTGATGTCAAGCGATACCTGTTCGTCGGTGATGCTCCCGTCTATGAGTTGCTCGATGACACGCATCAGACGGTTGAAGTCGCCAGTGTAGTAGCGGTGGGAGAATTCTTCAGCAGGATAGGTGATATAGTTCATGCTGTCGCGATCATACCAGTTGAAGGACTCGGTGTGGACGTTGTAGGTCCACATTCTTACGCCGCTGGCTTCAAGAATCAGCGACATACGCTGGTTCTTCAAGTCGTAGGACTTGGCAAGCTGCCTGTCTTTGCGACGGAAGTAGTATAGGCTATACAGCAATGGTATGGTCAGCAGTGTGGCAATGCCCATCAGCCACCATGCCCATGCCGGCATCTGCCATTCGCCACGATCGGGGTAGAACCATTTGTTCTGCAGCGGTTCGAAGCGGTCTTCGGAATTGAGCAGGGTATAGACACTGTCTATCTGGTTTAGTAATTGCTGGTTGTGGGATACAAAACGCGCCTCACCCAGGGGGATATCGACATCGGTAATCTGGATGTTGTCGAGGTCGTACGTCCGCTTCAGATACTCCAGCGACGGCTTGTACCAGATGACCTGCCCCTGTTCGGTATCGCTCACTCTGAGAATGGCCTCGTTGATGTCTTTCACGGGGATGGCATTCGCTCCCCATTCGTAGTCAATCATCAGGCGATGCACCATGCCGCTGTCGAGGACAGTGACCCGCTGCTTGCTCAGGTCGCTGAACGTATGGATGTTGACGGGTTTGTCGATTGGTGTTGCCAGACTCATGGTGATGAGTGATATGGAGTTGCGGCTATAATGGCCGAAGCGACTGAAGAATCCTGTTGATCTGACAACGATAAGGTCGGCATTGTCATGGTTGAGGTCTGCCTGGTTTTGTGTGGCTGGCTTTAATACAATGGTATAAGGGATTTTGAGCTTCTCAAAGATCATCTTAATGACCTCGATGTTGTAGCCGTCGGGCTTGCCCTGCTCGTTAAGAAAGGAATAGGGGTACATATCCCAACAGTCTTCATAGATCAGCGGATGTTCGTTGGTGTATGTTCTTGTATGATTGTTGGAAGACGAAGCATTGGCAGCCATAGTGCTGAAAAGGACTATGGCTACCAATGTATATATGAACCTTTTGTTTGGTTTTCTTTGCATCTGTTGCTGAGAATATCTTTATAGTTATTCAGCCACAAAGATAACCAAAATAGGTTACATTACAAAATTTTATTATTCTTTTTTATCAAATAACGTCAATATGAAGCTTATAGTGGGTATTCGTCGAAAGCATAGAGCACAGTAGAGAGGTATCGTTCACCGGTATCGGGCAATAGGGTGACAATGGTTTTCCCTGCGTTCTCCGGGCGCTTGGCCAATACCGAGGCGGCATAGGCTGCTGCTCCAGAAGAAATGCCTACCAGAAGACCGTCCTGCTGTGCCAGTTCGCGACCTGTGCGGATGGCATCGTCGTTGTCGATGTCGAGCACTTCGTCTATCAGCGAGGCATCATAGGTCTTGGGCACGAAACCTGCACCAATGCCTTGAATCTTATGTGGACCGCTCTGACCACCGTTGAGAACAGGCGAAGAGAGGGGCTCTACGGCAACAATCTTTACGTTGGGATTCTGCTCCTTGAGGTATTTGGCAATACCGCTGACGGTTCCTCCTGTGCCTACACCGGCTACGAAGATATCTACCTTTCCATCGGTGTCCTGCCAGATCTCAGGACCAGTTGTGGCATAGTGGCGTGCTGGATTGGCACCGTTTTCAAACTGCTGCAGGATGACACTGCCTGGTATGCTGTCGCGCAGTTCTTCGGCGGCCTTGATGGCTCCTGCCATACCGTCCTTGCCACTGGTCAGCCGAACCTCGGCTCCGTATGCCTTCACCAGATTGCGGCGTTCGATGCTCATTGTTTCGGGCATGGTGAGGATCAGTTTGTAGCCTTTTACTGCCGATACCAATGCAAGGCCTACACCAGTATTGCCACTGGTCGGCTCAATGATGGTTGCACCGGGTTTGAGGATTCCCCGCTGTTCGGCATCTTCTATCATCGCCAATGCGATGCGGTCTTTTACACTGCCGCCAGGATTGAAATATTCCACCTTGGCAATGATGGGGGTCTGCAGTCCATGGGAAGCAGAGAACTTAGTGAGTTCGAGTAATGGGGTATGGCCGATCAGTTCGGTCAGTTGTTTTGCGATTCTTGCCATAGTTATTTAGAATTTACGGTTTATATTTTGTCGAATGCATGGGATAGGTCGTCGATGATGTCGTCGATATGTTCTGTACCGATGCTCAAGCGGATGGTGCTGGGGGTGATGTGCTGCTGTGCCAGTTCTTCGGGACTCATCTGTGAGTGTGTGGTGGTATAGGGGTGGATGACCAGACTCTTCACGTCGGCAACGTTGGCGAGGAGGGAGAAAATCTCCAGTGAGTCGATAAACTTCCATGCGTCTTTCTCGTCACCCTTGATCTCGAAGGTGAAGATGCTGCCACCGCCTTGAGGGAAATAGCGCTTGTAGAGCTCGTGGTCGGGGTGTGAGGCGAGCGAAGGATGGTTGACCTTAGCCACCTTGGGATGCTTGCTGAGGAATTCTACCACTTTCAGCGCGTTCTCTACATGGCGTTCTACGCGCAGACTCAGCGTCTCCAGACCTTGCAACAGGATGAAGGCATTGAAGGGAGAGATCGTGGCACCGGTGTCACGAAGAATGACGGCACGGATGCGGGTGACGAAGGCTGCTGCTCCTGCAACATCAGCAAATACTGCACCATGGTATGAGGGATCCGGCTTGGCCAGTGTGGGATATTTATCGGCATTGGCTTTCCAGTCGAATTTTCCACCGTCAACGATCACGCCGCCAAGACTTGAACCATGTCCGCCGATGAATTTGGTGGCTGAGTGAACGACGATGTCGGCTCCATGTTCGATAGGACGGATGAGGTATGGGGTGCCGAAGGTGTTGTCAATGATGAGGGGGATGTTATGGCGGTGTGCCACTTCTGCTACTGCTTCGATATTGGTGACATCGGCATTGGGGTTGCCAAAGGTTTCGGCATATACTGCCTTGGTATTGGGCTGAATGGCAGCTTCAAGTGCATCAAGGTCGTTTACATTGACAATCGTGTTTGTCACACCTTGGTTGGCAAGTGTATGGGTGATGAGATTGAACGAACCACCATAGAGGTTATCGGCAGCAACGATGTGGTCACCGTTCAATACGATGTTTTGCAGTGCGTAGGTTACGGCAGCTGCTCCACTGGCTACAGCCAGTCCTGCCACACCGCCTTCCAATGCGGCAACGCGGTCTTCGAAGACTCCTTGGGTTGAATTGGTCAGTCGGCCGTAGATGTTTCCTGCGTCACGCAGACCGAAACGGTCGGCAGCATGTTGTGAGTTGCGGAACACGTATGATGTAGTCTGGTAGATGGGTACGGCACGTGCATCGGTTGCTGGATCGGGTTGCTCTTGACCTACATGCAGTTGGAGTGTCTCGAAGTGAAGTTTCTTGTTGTTGCTCATAACTTGTTTCCTTTCTTTTTAGTTTGTGTTTATATTGTTTTTTATTTTGTGTCGTTCTCTGTAACAGGTGATGGAATGTTATGCTGTCGCTTCATCCTGTTTGTCTGATTGACGTTGCAAAGGTACGGCGAAATCTGCATACTCGAAATACCCTATATGGGGCATTCCGCATACCATGTTTGTGGTATTCTTCAAAAACAGCCTATATAAATAAGGTGAAACCGCCTCACTCTGATGCAGGGGGAGGCGGTTTGGGGTGATTTTTCGTGTTATCTCTGTGACAAATATCAGCGTTTTGATGTCACGTCTTTCTCGTATTGTTGCACGCAGGCCATATACTCTTCACCTACGGGTACGTTGTTCTTCATGTTGAAATAGTCGAATACTGCACCAAAAGGCATTGATTTGGCTTCTTCCATCAGGGCAAGGCGCTCGAAGTACTGGCCGTTGTCTTCATACTCACGGAGAAGGGCTTTGGGTTCAAGCAGTGCCTGGAGAATACATTTCTGTGTGGCGCGAGTGCCTACGATATAGGCGCCGATGCGATTGATGGAGGCATCGAAATAGTCGAGGCCGACGTGTGCACGGTCGAGCGCGTCTGAGCGAACCAGTTCTTTGAAGAGATCGAGCGTCTGATCGTTCATGATGGTCACGTGGTCTGAATCCCAACGTACAGGACGGCTGACATGGAGCATCAGTTCGGGCACGTACATGAGAAGGGTCGATACAAAGTCGCTAACGTTCTCGGTCTGTTCGTAGTGACCGGTGTCGAGGGTGTACATCTGTTTGCGGGTAGCACAGTAGGCGGTATAGAAGTCGTGTGATCCTACAGTATATGATTCCAGTCCGATACCGAAGAGTTTGGCTTCGAAGCAGTTTTTCACTCCATCGAGTTTCTCTGCCATGATTTGGTCGAGCGAGTCAGCCAACAGTTCACGGTATTTCTTACGCTGTACAGGAACATCCTTGCTACCGTCATGAACCCAGATGTTCATGATGCAGGGGTCGCCCTGTGCCTTGCCCATGGCATCGGCAATACGGCGACAGCGCTTGGTGTGCTCTATCCAGAAGTCGCGAATGGCTTGGTCGGGGTTAGACAGCGAGAGACTGCCGCTCTTGGGATGTGAGAATGATGTGGAGTTGAAGTCGAGCTTCATATTGTTGGCTTTTGCCCAGTCTATCCAACTCTGGAAATGTTCTACACCGCATTGGTCACGGTCAACGAACTTTCCACCGAAGTCACCATAGATTTCATGGAGGTTGAGACGATGGTTTCCTGCTATCAGGGTTTTTACAAATTCGATGTCCTTTCTGACCTCGTCAATGTTTCGGGCTCTTCCTGGATAGTTTCCCGTGGTCTGTATGCCACCGCTCAAGGCATCGTTGCGCTCAAATCCCACTACATCGTCAGCTTGCCAGCAATGTAGTGAAATCTGTTGCTTTTCGAGTAGTGCAATAGCCTCGTCTGTATCTACACCGATGGCAGCGTAGCGCTCTTTCGCTACGGCATAAGCCTTTTCTATCAGATCTGTTTTCATTGTTTTGTTAGTTTTATTATTGTTGTTTTGTAATTTTCAAGAATTTCGAGAATGCGGCATCCCATGCGTCTTTGTCTTTAGGTTCGTAGCGTTGCATCTCGATGGAATCGGCTATGATGCGTCTCATCTCCCAGATAGTAGTCACACCTCCTGTTGCTTGGGCTTGCATCATGATGTTGCCGATGGCTGTACCTTCCTGCGGTCCTGCTATAACGGGAATGCCTATGGCATTGGCTGTCATCTGATTCAGATGCTTGTTGAGTGATCCTCCGCCGATGATGTGGAGCACGTGGATAGGACTTGTCGCAAAGTCTTTCAGCCATCCGAATACCTGTCGGTAGCGAAGTGCCAGAGAATCGAAGATACAACGGCAGATCTCTGCTGGGGTTTGCGGTATGGGCTGGTTGGTGTTGTGGCAATACTCCTGTATGGCTGTGGTCATACTTGAAGGGTTGGCAAACGAGGTGTCGTCGGGATTGATGAGCGAACGGAACGGCGTCTCTTTCATAGCCAATGCCTGCAGTTGGGCGTGCCCCATCTGTCTGACCTCTTCACCCCATTCCTTTCTGCAGCGTTCGTAGAGCCACATGCCACAGATATTTTTGAGGAAACGTGTCGTATGTTCTATACCGCCTTCATTGGTGAAGTTGTATGCCTGACTTTGTTCGTTGATAATGGCCTCTGGTGTTTCTATACCCATCAGACTCCAGGTACCGCTGGAAAGATAGGCAAAGTGCTTGTCAGTGGCTGGTACGGCTGCCACGGCACTGGCGGTATCATGTCCAGCTACTGCCACTACGGGTATGGATCCCAGTCCAGTGAGGTGCTGTACCTCTTCTGTCAAATGGCCTACGATAGTGCCTGGTTCTACGATGTCGCCAAACTGATTACGTTGTAATGCCACAGTTTCTAACAGTGCGGGGTCGAGGTCTCCAGTCCTTGGGTTCAACATTTGTGATGTCGATGCGATGGTACGTTCACAGATGTTTGTTCCTGTCAACATCCATGTTAGGGCATCTGGAATGAAGAGAATCTTTTTGGCGTGACTTAGCGCTACATTGCCTTCCTGTCGCATGGCATAGAGTTGGAACAACGAGTTGAAATTCATGAATTGTGTTCCTGTTGTCTCATATACCTGTTGTCTGCTGCACACTTGCTCCAAGTATTCCTCCATGCGTCCTATAGTATATGGATCGCGATAGGATAGGGGATTGCGCATGATGGCATCATCTTCGCCCACGAGTACGAAATCCACACCCCATGTGTCGATGCCTATGCTGACGATGTTGAGTTGTCGTTTGGCAGCAGTTGTGAGTCCCTTGATGATTTCCTGATAAAGGGCGAAGATGTCCCAATAGACATGTCCGCCAGTAGTGATGAGCGGATTGTCGAAGCGTGTCAGTTCCTCTTGTTGTAGTTTGCCGTTGGCAATGGCACCGATGATGGTGCGTCCGCTTGTTGCTCCGAGGTCAACGGCAAAGTGGTATTGTTGTTGCATTGTCTTTGGTTTCTTGAGTCAGTAGATGGTATGACGGTTTTCTTAAAAGAAAGACGGATGACCGCTGTTTCTGTCATAGGTCATCCGTCGTTTTTTTGTTAGAATGTCATGGGTTTCCCGTCAAATGTGAAATCATCAAGGATGTATTTGTCGGATGGCTTCACATCGAACATATCTGGTGTTTCTACCTTTATGCGTTGCATGGAGATGTTGTTGCATCGGGATGGAGGCAGATCACGGTCTCCTTTTTGGAAGAACTGTGTCCATGGGTGGATGAATAGGAACCGACGGCAATAGCCTGTAATGTCTTCTACCGTCACATATTCATAGTGCTGAGGGGTGTCGAGTCGCATCTTGAGCCACAGCACGCGGTTGGCATTGTCGGTATGGCAACGGCGCAGTATGATGTTGCGGTCGTGGAGAGATTCTGATCCTAGCGTCAGACATCCATGAACAGTACCATAGTGGCAGTCTTCTATAAGAATGCGTTCACATGGACCGTTGGTGGAGTCACGGTCGGCCCATGTTCCCTTTCCGCCTTTCAATACCACGGCATCGTCACACACATTCATATAGCAACCACTAACTAAAATATCGGTGCAGGCATCAATGTCAATGGCGTCTGAACTGGGGGCACCGCGTTTCGGATCTGGAGGATAGATGCCACTTGTAGGAGCATAGATATAACAATCGAGGTAGCGCACGTGGTCGCTTTTGTAGATGTGGTTGGTCCAGAAGGGACTATTGATAAGTCGCACATCCTGAATGGTAACGTTGCGGCAGTTGGATAGATAGGTCAGTCGTGGGCGTTGCTCATCCTTGTTGGTGCATTTGGCATTCCATGACCGACGTGTCCAGAATGCCTGCCAGTAGCGCAGACCATTACCGTCGATAGTGCCGTTACCTGTGATAGTGAAACCGTCGAGTCCGTCAGCATTGATGAGGGCAGGGAAGTATTTGCAGGTTTCTCCTTCTATGCGGGTGGTCAGTACAGGGAAATCGATGATGTTGTCTGAACCTTTCAACTTTCCTCCTTGTTTTATATGCAGATGTGTGCCTTGACGGAAAAAAAGAGCACCGGTGAGGAATGTGCCCTCAGGTACAACTACCACACCGCCTCCTTCCTTGGCGGCCTTGTCTATGACCTTTTGCAAGGCTGTTGTTTGTACGATAGTACTGTCGTTGTTCACGCCGTAGTCAGTAACCATATACTGTCTGCCGAGTGTTTCCGGATTGATCTTTGTTTTGTTTGTAAACCATGCGTCCATGACTGTTCCGTCAGGCCATGTGGCTGGTGTGGCTTTCTTTTTGGCTTCAACTGTTATAGTGGTCAGAAACAGTGTGACCATGATGATGCACTTAAAGACACCGGATGGGTAAATGTTTTTCTTGTTTGTCATTTTGTTTATGTAGTTTGTTTTAGTAGATAATCTATTACATCCTTAGGGGGATTTTGTGATGTGTTTGCAAAAATAAGCAATTCTTTTGAAACAACCAAGCGAAAGGCTACCTTTTCTATTTCGTTTTTGTTTCCTTGTGTCATGATATCCTGTCAATTTGTAGGACGTGTGAGATAGATTTTGTATCTTTGCACGTCGAAGGATATGAAAGAAATGCCAAAATTATGAAATATAAGGTATATAGTCAGAAAAAATGGGAACGAAAGGTAGGGCAAAACCATACAGCAGTAAAAACCATAGGTCCGGATACTGCTTCATCGTTCTATCTGCTGCTAGAAAAGGCATGCACTACTGCCGACCCCGTCAATGTCAGATATGATATGGTCAGAGATGTGTTCCGACGTGTTGTGGAACAGGGCATTGCTGACTGCCGCATCGCCTTTGTGGGAGCATTTGCAAAATTAGACTATTGTATCAAGGAATATCAGATACCATATCGGGTGGCATCGCTCATACAGTTGACGCGAAAAGAACTCTTCCCTGAATATAACAGAAAGGGCATTCTTACGGAGTCGAAGCTGGCAGATGCTTTTCCTCATAACCTCAAGGCAACTGCATTGTTGGTCTATCATATCTGTGGAAAGAAACCGTTGCCGGAATCGTTAAAGCGGTATTTCCCCATTGCTGACAGAAAAACCACTTGGGGAAAATTCGATGAGCGTGTCATGCGTGTAGTTGTCGAACGGTGGGACGATGATTATATCTGGGCAACGGAAGAGATAAACAACAGTACGCTGAAGATTTGCTATGGTAAAGACAATAGAATATTGACGCGTGAGGGAAAGTTTGATTGGGGCTATTTGAAAGATGCTTTATGGGATGGAGCACAGCTCAATCTGGTGCGTCTCCGTAAGGACGATAGGGGTGAAATATATTATCCAGAATTAATAATCCTAGAACCTGACTATCTGGTCAATATCACCAATATTGCCAACTGTTTCACCACTTATGCAGAGTCAGCTGTCGTCAACCTCATCAATAAAATCAAACCACAGTCTAATACACTTGCCATCCATCTCGGCCTTCTGGCTGGTCGTATGCTTGACGATACCATTCATGGTCGCCATGTGTCTGTTGACGAGAGTGTCCGTGAGTTCGTTAAAGATAATGTGTTGGCGCTGATAGCCTGTAGCGAGGTTAGGCAGGGTTTCGCACAGTTTAAAAATGATGCTGCCGTGCAACAGCGGAATATCGATAAACTCATTGGGCATGATTTGCCTCAGGCTATTGGTGAATATAACAGTAATGATGTCATGCTCGAACCGACTTTCTTCAGCGATGTGCTCGGCATACAAGGTCGTTTCGACCTGCTCTATGAAAAGGATGGGGCATATACCATTATAGAGCAGAAATCAGGAAAAGGCGAGTTTGTTGGCTATAATACTCCTGGTTATGATCCCGATGTGCCACGAGCTCGTGAATGCCATGCTGTACAGATTATCCTGTATCGTGCACTTTTTCAGTATCAGTTCAATAAATATGCCGAACAACTCAAACATCTGATGCTGCTCTATTCCAAGTATGAAAAAGGTCTGCTCATGGTACCGCAAAGTCCCGAACTGCTGTTGCGTGCCATTAAGATACGTAATATGATCGCATGGTCGGAAATTATGTATGCCCAAGAAGGTATGGATATCCTAACCCAACTCACCCCCGATAAGCTAAACAGCAAAAAGTCGACTACAGGATTGTGGGAGAGATATACACGGCAAGAACTATCGGACTTGCTTGATCCCATTGGACGAGCTACAGATCTTGAACGTGCTTACTATCTTCGATTCATGCGATTTATCGAGAATGAGACTCTCCTCTCAAAAGTGGGTAACCGAGAAAAAGAGGACTCTGGGTTTGCCAATATCTGGCATGCCACTCTTGAAGATAAAAAAGCGGCAGGAAATATTTTTGATAGCCTCAGTATCGATAGTATGGAGAGTCATCAAATAGGTGTTTGTAGTGTCACTTTCAAGTTCAACGACACGGAGTCGGCTGATGCAACCAATTTCCGTGTGGGCGATATCGTTATCCTCTATCGTTATGAGAAAGAACAGGTGCCTGATGCCTGCCAGCAGATGATTATCAGGGCGAACATCGAGGATATTGGTGAGCAACAGATACGTCTTCGACTTCGTTATGCCCAGAATGCCAGAATCTTTGATGACCATCAAGATGATTGGTGGGCGATAGAACATGATATGTTTGAATCATCTTCCAATGCATTATATAGCGGTATGCATAGTTTTCTTTCTGCGACCAAAAGTCGGCGTGATCTGATTCTATTGCAACGCGATCCTAAGATTGATACTTCGTGTGTGTTGAAAGGCAACTATGGTAACTTCAATACCTTGACTCTTCGTGCAAAGCAAGCACGCGACCTCTTCTTGATTATAGGACCGCCAGGAACTGGAAAAACTTCCTATGGACTCGTCAATCTCCTCAAGGAAGAATTGTTGGAAGAAGGTACCAGCGTGCTGTTGTTGTCATATACCAATAGAGCGGTTGATGAGATATGCAGCAAACTGGTGGAAATACGTGAAGAGAATGCTGATTTCGATTTTATACGTATTGGTAGTGAACTCTCTTGCGCCAAAGAGTATTGTGATTATCTGCTCAGCAATAAAGTCAAGGAGAAAACAGGAAATGCTGTCAAACGGTTGATAGATACTACAAGGGTGTTCTGTGGTACAACAGCGGCATTTAACGCCAGTCTGTCTATCTTCTCTCTCAAACATTTCTCGCTGGCCATTATCGACGAATCGTCACAGATTCTCGAACCACATCTCATAGGATTGCTAAGTGCGCATGATGGTCCTAAGGAAGCTATAGATCGCATCGTAATGATTGGTGACCACAAACAGTTGCCCGCTGTTGTGCAACAATCGGAAAGAGAGTCGGCTGTCAGCGAAACCATACTACATGAAATTCATCTCACAGACTGTCGTAATTCGTTGTTTGAACGCTTGCTGGCTCATTTCAAGACCGCAGGTGGTTATGATTCACGATTTGTCTATATGCTTACCAAACAGGGACGTATGCATCGTGATATTGCCGATTTTCCAAACCATGCCTTCTATGGTGACAAACTCGATGTAGTGCCGCTCGGCCATCAGTTGTTGCCACAGCTCCAAGTGAAGTCCGATAATGGTATTGTCAAGATGTTGGCAACACATCGTATCGCTTTCGTGGCAGCAGAACGTCCACGTCTGTCTCCATCGGTAAAAACAAATGCTATTGAGGCACGGATGATTGCTGCAACGGTTTTTCAGATCTATAAACTGACGGAACATTCGTTTTCTATAGAAGCGACTGTTGGCGTCATCGTACCCTATAGAAACCAAATTTCAACTGTGCGTAATGCAATCGATCAGTACGGTATCTCCGTCCTTCACGATATTACCATCGATACGGTGGAACGTTATCAAGGTAGTCAACGCGATTATATCGTTTATGGTTTTACTGTTCATCAGCCCTATCAACTCAACTTCTTGACCAATAATGTTTTTGAAGAGAATGGCGTGATTATCGACCGCAAACTCAATGTGGCTATGACTCGTGCTCGGTTGAATCTGATTATGGTTGGCAATCCTGCTTTGCTCAGCATGAACCATACCTTCAGTCAGTTGATGGAGTATGTGCGTGGAAAAGGTGGTTATATTGATGTGAAACCAAATGACTATTGTCTGGGACGTTTCCAAATATAGAAATGATTTCTATTTTATAGGCCTTTCTGTAGATGTGGGCTTAAAGATTGGAAATAAAGAAAACGGCTGCCATCCGATATGGAGGCAGCCGTTGCTGATTTTATTTGGGAAATGTTACTTTCGTATTATGCCCATGGATTCTCTGTGGGATAAGGCAGAGACTTAGGCTGGTTGTAAGCGATATCCTTCACGCCGAGATACTTGAATACCTCGAAGAGGGTCTTGCCAACGTGGTCGAAGGCAACGGCTCCGTGGTGAGGATAACCCTTCTGGATGAGGACGTGACGATAGAAACGACCCATTTCGCGAATACCGAAGATACCGATACCACCGAATGAACGTGTGGGAACGTCAAGTACTTCACCTTCTGCAATGTAGCTGCGAAGGTTGCCCTCTGAGTCGCACTGCAGACGATAGAATGTGATGGGGCTTGCAGCGATGTCGCCTTCCAGGGTACCACGTGTGAAGTCGGGTTTGCAGCCGTTCTCCAACAGACGGTTCTGGATGAGCTGGAACTTGATGGCGCGGTTTGCACACATCTTGCACTGAGGAGTGTTACCACAGTGGAAGCCCATGAAGGTATCGGTCAGTTTGTAGTCGTATTTCTTCACGATGTCCTCGTCGTAGATGTACTGAGGTACAGAATTGTTGATGTCGAGCAGAGTAACGGTATCGTCAGAAGCACACATACCGATGTACTCAGAGAGTGCACCATAGATGTCAACCTCACATGCTACGGGAATACCGCGGCTGGCGAGACGGCTGTTGACATAGCAAGGCTCGAAACCGAACTGGCTTGGGAATGCAGGCCAGCACTTGTCGGCAAATGCAACATACTTGCGTGAACCCTTGTGAGCTTCAGCCCAATCGAGCAGAGTCAACTCGAACTGTGCCATACGACGGCTGAGGTCTGCATAGTAGCGACCTTCACCCATTTCCTTAGCCATATCCTCGCAAACGGCATCGATGCGTGGGTCGTTCGCGTGCTCCTTATAGGCAACGAGCAGGTCGAGCTCAGAGTTCTCTTCAATCTCAACACCCAGTTCGTAGAGACCCTTGATAGGAGCGTTGCAGGCGAAGAAGTCCTGAGGACGTGGACCGAAGGTGATAATCTTCAAACCTTTCAAACCAATGATGGTACGAGCAACGGGAACGAAGTCTGCCATCATCTTGGCAACTTCTTCTGCAGTACCTACAGGATACTCAGGGATATAGCCCTTCAAGTGGCGCATGCCAAGGTTGTAAGAGCAGTTGAGCATACCGCAGTAAGCATCACCACGGCCATTGATCATGTCGCCGTCGCCTTCTGCTGCTGCGACAAACATGCAAGGACCGTCGAAGTTCTTAGCAATCAAAGTTTCAGGAGTCTCAGGACCGAAGTTGCCGAGGAATACAACCAATGCGTTGCAACCAGCAGTTTTTACTTCTTCAATGGCCTTGAGCATATCTTGTTCGTTCTCTACTGTTGTCTGGCAGTTGAAAACTTCGCCTTTGTAGGCTTTAACGATGTTCTCACGACGCTGTGTTGACAACGCAATGGGGAAACAATCACGGCTAACGGCTACGATGCCGAGCTTGACTTGAGGAATGTTGTTACTTGTCATAATGAATTTGTTGTTTAGTACTAATATTGTTTTTTTTGTTTTATGGTTACAAAAGTACACAATTATTTGATAATACAATGCATTTTAAGATATTTTATATATAAAATAAATGCAAATCCCATGAGTATGTAAATAAATAGTGTCAAAACCACACTAAAAGGCTCAAAATTGAGGTGGCTGTATGGTATTTCTGTGACTAATTGAAGTAGGTGGTTCATGGTTTTTACCACGAACGAAAGGGCCAAGACAAATAGGTCGGATAGCCACGGAAACCATATTGTTGTCAGGGCGAGGATGGTGAGGATAATGGTTAGGGTGGCAAGGGGTATAAGAAAGAAGTTTGCCAACAAGGCGCAGGGGTTGAAAACTCCGAAGTGATAAGCCACCAAAGGGGCCGTTCCTATTTGTGCTGCAAGGGATACAAGGGTTATGCCCCATATCCATTTGACTATCCGATGGTTCATGAGCCATTCGATGGGGATGGCTTTTCGAAAAAGACTGTTTCCTAATAGTATTGCGCATACGGCAACGTAGGAGAGTTGGAAGCTGACGTCGTATATTGCTAATGGATTGATTATTAGCATGACAATGGCTGTGAATGATAATGTGTTGATAGGGGCAGAGTCACGATAGCCAACAGAAAGCAAGGCATAGACAGATATCATGAATGCCGAACGTGTGACACTTGGCGATAGTCCTACCAGTAAGGCATAGGCCCATAATGTGGTCACGATGATGGCTTGGGAAATGAGTTCTGCTTTTCGCCAGTTCATCAAAAGGTTGATGATGAAGAAAATGATGGTTAGGTGCATGCCGCTCAGCGCGAGGATATGGGAGGCTCCAGCCTGAGTATAGGTGGTTTTGACGGTAGGAGAGAGGTCGGAGCGGTCGCCTAATGTCATGGCTTTGATGACTCCTTCTGTTGCTTTGTCCAGTTTCCATTCTTGGATATGCTTGAGCAGGATGCTGCGATAGGTCATGAAGCGCAGCCGTAGGCGTTCGATGCGTGAGAGGTGGCTGATATCCACAATTCCCCAGTCCCAATCAAAGGGGCGTACGTATGCTTCGCCTGTGAATCCTCTGCTTGCCATAAATCGTTGATAGTCGAAGGTGCTGTGGTTTTGGTTTTTAGAATGATTTTGTTGTTTCAAATGATCAGAAGCGATCTTGTTAGAGTCTTGGCGTGTTGTAGAATGGTGTAAATTGGATGTTTTGTTTCTAATCTCATGGATGTGTGTTGTCAGAATCAGTCCGTCGCCAACGGATATTTCTTGGCTGTCGTTGCTTTTGGCAATATGGCAACGTACCTTTTGTCGGGAGTTTGCCAGTAATACATCAACCGTCATGGTCTTTGTTTTCTCTATCGGTTCGTCAATTACTACAGCTTGCCATTCTGCAGGATATTCCGGCCAACAGACTTTCATGTTGTTTTCTTGGTATTGTCGTATGATGCAACCGAACAGCGTTACACATATTAATATAGTAGTGGTCTGCCAACGGGGATGATAACGGAGGAAGAGTGTTATGATAAGTATTCCCGCCATTGCGGCGAAAACCACTATTGGGGCTTTTATCCACTCGCCTATGACGATGCCGACTATCAAAGCAATGGCTACGGGAAGTAATGGTGCTTCTATTCTCAACATTATGTAGCCGTTGTTTTTGAGTTTTGTAGTTAGATGTTGCTATTCTCTTTCAGAGGCAAATAGTGGCAAGTTCATGACTTTCTCCACGATAGGTGCCATGTCGTAGTATTTGTATTCTGCCAAACGACCACCGAACATCACATTGGCTTCTTGTTTTGCCAGCGTTTCGTATTGTAGGTAAACAGCAGTATTTGCTTGGTCGTTGATGGGGTAGTAGGGCTCCATGTCATCTTTCCATTCTGTGGAATACTCTTTGGAAATAACTGTTTTGGGCAGGTCATATACGGCCTGTCCGAACATCTCGAAGTGCTTATGCTCAATAATTCTGGTGTATGGTACGTCGCGTTCGGTATAGTTTATTACGGCATTACCTTGGTGGTTGGGAGTGTCTAAGGTCTGATGTTCAAACCGTACGGTACGATAGTTGAGCTTTCCGAATCGGAAGTCGTAGAATTCATCGATTCTTCCGGTAAAGAGAACTTTGTCCGCTTGCGCTTCCCAATTTTCGCGATTTTCAAAGAAGTCTGCGTTGACTTGGGTGTCGATGCCTTCAAGCAGACCGTCAATCAGTTTGTTGTATCCTCCGATGGGGATACCTTGATATTTGTCGTTGAAATAATTGTTGTCGTAGGTCAGTCGGATAGGTAGGCGTTTGATGATAAATGCGGGCAGTTCTGTACATTTCCTTCCCCATTGTTTCTCTGTATATCCTTTGATGAGTTTCTCGTAGATGTCTCGGCCTACAAGCAATTGTGCCTGTTCTTCCAGATTACGAGGTTCTGTCACTCCGTCGGCTTTCATCTTTTCTATGGCTTGCTGTTTCTGCTCGTCGATAATGTTTAAAGCCTCTTCAGGTGTGTTGATTCCCCACATTTCGTGGAAGGTATTCATATTGAAAGGCAGGTTGTAGAGCTTGCCTTGGTAGTTGGCAATAGGTGAATTGGTGTATCTGTTGAATTCTACAAATGAGTTGACGAAATCCCATACCTTCTTGTTGGATGTATGGAAGATATGTGCTCCATATTTGTGGACATTGATGCCTTCTATATTTTCGCAATAGACGTTTCCACCCAGTTGTGGGCGTTTATCAATCACAAGGCTGCGTTTTCCTTGTTGTTGGGCAAAGTATGCGAAGGTGCATCCATATAGTCCAGCTCCCACAATGAGGTAATCGTATTTCTTCATGCTCTAAGTTTTTTGTATTGATACTGCAAATTTACATGTTCTTTCCCGAAATTCCAAACAATTGTCGGATGAATTGTTATCTTGTGGAGTTTTTCGTCTCAAATCCAAAGTGCGGTTTGTGCTTGTCGTCCAATGGATTGCTCTCTCTATGTCTTCGGGATGCGTTCGGGTTATAACTATCCTTTTTATGTGCGTAGTTCTTCCCAAGTAAGTCCCAAGTAAGTCCCAAGTAAGTCCCAAGTGAGTCCTCAAAAGATGCTCATTTATGGGAGACAGGTGGGAGTGACTTCCCGTCTGCAACGTTTTAGACTATTTGTACAAGTTGACGGCTGCTTGCCGGAAGTTTTTTGTAAACAAAAAAAGTGTTTATTTAGCCTTTGATACTATCATTCAACAGTCTGTGTCTTGCCATGAGGCATGCTCCTGTAATGCCGGCAAGTCCTTTTAGACTTGAAGTCACAATCTGCGAATCTTCATTTACAATATTGAGAGAGAATTTCTTGATGCCCATTCTTGCAGGGAGGGTGAGGTAGTCGCCCGTTGCCGACATTTCGCCGCCGATGACCAGCATTTCAGGATTGAAGATGTTGATGACACCAGCCAGCTGTTTACCAAGTTCGTCAGCGATGTTCTGTAACGTTGCAAGGCTGAGCACATCTTCTTTGTCGATGGCCTCCAGTAGGTCCTTTGGTGTGAGTTCCTCTTTTTTGTTGAGCACTTTATCCGAGAGGATAGAGGTCTTGCCATTTAAGATTTTTTCTGTCAGTTTTCTCTTGAGTGCCCTTCCTGAAACTTCTGTTTCTATGCAACCGATCTTTCCGCAATGGCAGATGATATTATTATTATAGGCTGTCATGTGGCCAAATTCGCCAGAATATCCCGACTTTCCGTAGTAGAGTTTGCCGTCAATAATAATGCCGATGGCTAAGCCCCAACATACGTTGGCAAAAATGACATTCTTCAGTCCTTTGCTTCGTCCCTTGATAAACTCAGCAAATGTCATGCTTCTTGTGTCGTTTTCGATGCAGACGGGAATCTGAATGAGTTTGGTGAGTTTACTGGTCAGCGACTCCTCAAGGAAGGTAAACATGTTGTAGGCATTTCCCTCAAAAGGATTCACACGCTCTGCAATATTCACGCAAATTTGGAGGATTTCTTCTTTAGCGTAAGGAAGTGTAGCAATGAAATCGTTGATAATCTTAGCCATTTGCTCCAGATTCTCTGGAGTATTTTCGTATGTATAAGGAACTCTTATCTTTTCTGTAATCAGATTGCCGCAGAAATCGCTTGCAGCAAGAGCAAGACAGTCCATTTCAGGGTTTACACCAACAAAATAGCCTGCGTTAGGAACAAGATCATAAGCCATAGGAATGCGACCGGAAGAGATGTCTTTTTTTCCGACCTCTCTTACGAGTCCTGCTTTGATGAGTTCGTTGATGGCGCTTGTCGCAGTAGGTAGACTAACGCCAACAGCCTTTGACATTTCTGGAATAGTAAAAGTACCTTGTGATACAAACTGTTCCAAGATTCGACCCTGAACTGATGATTTTTTATTTATGTTCCTAATGTGTTTTAGTAACTCGTCCCTCATATATAAAATTTTTGCTTATACAAAAGTACTCTATTTTGTGTCCCTTTGCAACAGTTTAAGAGTTAATAAAGTTTAATATTGCGAAAAATGCCTCATATTTTGTGTTTTTAAGTATAATATCGGCTATCAAAGCTCTTCATGTTTCTATGTGGATGGATAACAGACTCTCTATTCATTTAAGATAATCGGCACAGATTATTACATCAGTCCTGTTTAAAATGTTCCGTAATTTGTTAGGTGTTATTCTTTTAAACATCCAATGGGAACGACATAAACTCCGTCTTCTCTTCGAATGGCGTATTTTGATACACCGGTGATAACCATTAGAAAAGCTGGGGATTTCATCTTGCTGGAATCAATCTTTGATGCAAGAGAAAGCAGATTCTTTGCACCATCATTGATGTTTTTCTCTCCACCGAGTTTGATCTCGATGAGTCCGTAACTGCCATCACGCAGATGAATCACGGCATCACATTCCAAACCGTTGCCATCGCGATAGTGATAGACGGTACCATTTAGTGCATCAGCATAAACACGCAGGTCGCGAATGCACATTGATTCAAAAAATAGCCCCATGGTGTTGAGGTCGTTGACCAAGTCCTTTGGTCCGATGCCTAATGCTGCCACTCCTATGGATGGGTCAGAAAAATAACGTGTGTCGGAAGTACGTATAGCAGTTTTGCTTCGCAGATTGGGATTCCATGCTGCAGAATCTTCTAAAACGAAGATTTTTTTTAGCGCATCAATGTAGGATGCTACTGTTATGCGATTGGTGGGTGTTGTGTCGTTGTTTTCAATATCGGCACAAATAGTATTGATGGCTATTTGTGTGCATTGGTTTCTTGCGAGCGAACGCAAGATTCTCTTTGCTTTTTCTGCATCACGATGCACATTGTCAATGCGTGAGATGTCGGTATTGACCACTGCTTCATAGTAGCTATAAGCCATGTCTAAGGCAACTTCTTTATCTACTATTGTTGCTTTGGGCCATCCTCCACGACAGATAAGCCACGCAATGTCATCGATATTATGGTTGTTGGTGGCGAAGATATCAAGGTTTGGATGGTCAAATAAATCTTTTAGACTTACTTCATTGCTGGAATCTCCAGATTCACAAAGACTCATCGTTCTCATTGTTAACCACGAAAAGCGTCCTGTACCAGTGTGATGAATGTTGCTGGTGTCGGCAGGAACTGCTGATCCCGTAAAGATAAATTGTCCCAAACCATCTCGATGGTCAATCTCAAAACGTGCAGCATCCCAAAGTTGTGGGGCAAGTTGCCATTCGTCGATAAGGCGAGGTGTGGCGCCTGCAAGCAGGTTTTTGGGTGAAAGTATGGCCAATTCAATGTTCTGTGCAATGAGTTCTGGGTCGTCCATATAGACCACACTTTGTGCTTGTTGCTCTGCTGTGGTGGTCTTGCCACACCATTTAGGACCTTGTATGAGCACGGCACCAACACTTTTCAGTCTTCTTGATAGTATTTTGTCTGCAATTCTTGCCTTGTATTCTTTCATAATTGGATTTCCTTTTTCGGTTGCAAAGTTATTAATAATCTGTGAGATATGCAAATTATTAAATGGCTATTATACAATTTGTGGCATTTTTACTATACCGTTTAAGGGGAATCTACTATACAGTTTGTGGCTATTTTACTATGCAGTTTGTGGAAAAACGGTGATAACATTAGGGGGTGATAATTAAACGATGTCGTTTACTATCAATAAATCTATGGTTTACTTAAGGGAAAGAGAAAGCAGATGAGAAGGGAATGAAATTCTACGTTTCTGCAATATGTTGGATGCAAGGCGAGTCAGACATGTATGACTATACAAAAGTTGATTACAAACAAAAGTTGAATCAGTTTAGTATCGATATCAATAAAGATATAAAGGTAATTACTCATCAAAAGCAAGATATCAAGATAGTATCTTATCAAACGAATATGTTAGCTTTGTGCAATGAGTTCTGTCAGAATGAATATAGTTTATATGAGACAAGCATACCACAAGCACAGATGGAGTTAGTTCGTGACAATTCTTTCTTTGTTGCTGGAACGCCTACTTATTTTTTGTCTTTTGCCCGGGAACGTATGCATATAAATGCAATAAGCCAAAAACGTGTTGGTTATTATAATGCGGAATCGGTTATAAGCATTATAAGAAATCAAAAACATCGTGGGTTGTATCCAAAGAAAATAATTGCTGAAGGAAGAGAGGTAAAAGTTGTTTTAGATGTACCTTGTCCTCCATTAGTAATAGATACTATAGAAGTTAGCAAAGTAGATTATTATGGGTTTAATGTTGTTACAGCCTCTAATGAATCTATTATTAAAGATGTTGTGGTACATGGAGATACCATTTTGTTGAAATGTTCACAGTTAGTCAAGGGTGCTAAAGTAAGGTATGCTGTAAATGGTCAGAAAGGAAAAAGTGGTTATTTAAGAGGAGCTCGTGGAAATCTTCGTGATAGTCAAGGTCTTGTCAACGCTGCGATAGTCCCCAAAAAGATATACCCAATGCATAATTGGTGTTATCAATTTGACATACTTGTTGAATAGATGGTGTGTTTTTGGATGACATGACAAACCAAGTTACAGGGATTCTATATAACATGGTACGCTTTTGCGTTTTTCTTACTTAATTCTTGTAAGATATTGTTTTTTGGGGGAAGAATCACACTTCTTCTCCGAGGCTTTTGAACGCTTTTCGTATTTCACTTATCACGCATCTGATGTATTTAAGATTTTACTTACCACGATTTCTGCGACAATAAAAATCCATGGAGAACACTATACGAGTTTGACAATAAAAATATCTATAATAAAGTTAAATAGTGTTAAATATCTAATTAAAGCTGCCAAAACTCTTGCATTCCGGGGGTGTCATGTTGTATCTTTGTATTTCAAGCCGAGGATGATTTCTAAAAATAAGAAAGATACCCTTAAACCAAAAATCAAACAAATAATTCAACAATTAAAATACTGATTATGTTTACAAAACCAACAGATTTACATGCCATCAGGTCACGACAGAAAGCCCACGGTTTCTCGTTCGGTTCTCGTTCGGTTCTCGTTGACTTCTCGTTAGGTCCTCGTTCGTCTCTCGTTCGTCTCTCGTTGCTTATTCGTTAGTCTATCGAAGACCGAACGAGAACCGAACGAGGAACAAGCGAAAAACGAACGAAAGAGCAACGAATGTCGATCGAGTAAATAGCGAGAATCTATCGAAAACTCGACGAAATGCCACCATCATGGCTGGTGGTACACCCTTCAGCAACCACAAACCAGCACAATGCCTTTTGTCTCAAATCTGCCGAGGTAGAACCCCGCATTTCCAGTCCACACTGAGCATTTTTACGGCGAATAAAACCATTTCGTCCATTCCGTGGGTCACTATGATTCAACCCTGCAGAAAGCCCTCCACGGGCTTTTAATGCCTTGTTTTCCACCTAAATAACCGAGTTATCCCCCACATAACCAACAGAGATAATCCTCTGTCCACCCCAAAAACAACCTGGAACACACCCAACAGTCCCATCTTCATAGGCTCAACTACAGGTCAAACCATAAAAATCATGCAAAGCCACAGCAGAGTCCTCCATATCACCATTTTGTGCAATATAAGTATAATAACCTTACAATATTAATACAAGACGTGTTTGATATATTTACAGAATGATATTCTTGCATTTGAGTCTAATTAACGTTTCGCTTTCCACATTCTATCCTGTCCCAAGAATAATTGTTGTAATACCAAGGCGATTGCTGACTCCAAAATTTCTTATTGTCAATTACATCAAACAGAAGTATTTATAAGGTAGAATCGTATTAATTGCCCAAAATTTTTTTATTTTCAACCTTTTTCGTAAATTTGCAAAATAGAAATAATAAAAAAGATCACAATCAAGATATTTTTCTGAAACAATGAAGTCAATACTGCTAACCATTCTAATGACCATTCTTGGTGTTGAAGGTCATGCGCAAGAATACTTTCATGTCCAAAAAACACAACTGATTGATGCCGCAGGACAACCTTTTATTATTGCGGGTGTCAACAACCCGCATGCCTGGTTAGGTGAAAAAGCCTATCAAGCACTTGATGATATTGCTGCTACAGGAGCTAACACGCTACGTATCGTATGGCACACAAGGGGGCAAGCCGCAGAATTGGAACGCGTCATAGAGCGTTGCATAGCGCTGAAGATGATTCCGATGGTGGAACTTCACGATGTAACGGGAAACTCGTCGGGCGAACGGCTGCTCGATATGGCGCGATACTATGCTCGTGAAGATGTCAAAACTGTACTGATGCGTTACGAACGCTTTCTGCTCATCAATATTGCAAACGAGTGGGGCGCTCATCGTGTTACCACGAAACATTGGCAGAAAAGCTATGAAAAGGCTATCGCATTACTTCGTGAAGCTGGCTTCAAAACGACGTTGGTTGTTGATGCTCCAGGTTGGGGACAGAATATTTTACCCATATTAAATGGTGGTCAGCAACTTATAGACTGCGACCCTTTGCACAATATTTTATTTTCTGTCCATATGTATGGATCATGGAATGACTCCCAAAAAATTATCAATAAACTGACAGAAGCCAAGAATAAACAATTGCCTTTGATCGTTGGTGAGTTTGGCTACAACTATAACGACGGCAAGAATAATCTCGGTTGTAAGGCCGACCATCGTACAATCCTAAAAACATGTCATCAGTTGGATTATGGTTTTATGCCTTGGTCATGGACAGGAAATAACCAAGAGAATGCTTGGCTTGATATGGTAGATCATCGTGATTGGAAGACGCCGACAGCATGGGGAACTGATGTGATTGAAGGTGCGTATGGCATCCGGCAAACAGCCATTCCCGCTAAAGTGTTTGAGAGTGATAAGGCAAGAGAAAAATAAGGATAAATAATATTGCAAAGCAATTATTTTCTTCATTATTTGGAACTTTGGGTAAATAATTATATCTTTGCATTAAAATACTTGCTTTTATGCTTGAACTGTGTCGTTTTCTGGGAATAATTTCGCCATGTTTGGTGACGATCATAATCCTCCTCATTTTCATGTGAGATATGGAGAATTTGAAGCTATAATAACCATTCGTGACGGTGTCGTAAAAGGTGAGATGCCGTAAAGTTCTTGGAGATGTATTTACTTGGATGAAATTACATCAAGATGAGCTTGATATGAATTGGCAAAGACTGCAGGAAGGCAAATATATCATTAAAATAGGACCATTAAAACTGTAAGATTATGAATACGGATTTGATTAAAGTAGTGAATGTTGATTATATAAAAGACTACATCGTGGACCTGAAATATAGTAATGGTGAGAAGAAACGCGTTGATTTCTTTCCTTTGCTAAAGAGTGGAAAGAAACAAGAACTATTAAATAAAAATAACTTTATACTGTTTGGATTAAATCATTGGACCTTAGAATGGTATAACGGTGTTGACTTTGCACCCGACTTCTTGTACCAGTAAGGTGTATCGGTTTCTTAATGATGAATACTTATAAAAACAAAGACAACAATGAGCGACAAAAACTGGGATTTGATCATTCAAAACAAAAGTAGTTTGTTTCGTTTGGATTTGCATGAAGTATGGCGTTATCGTGACCTATTGAGAATGTATGTAAAGCGTGATATTATCACATTCTACAAACAAACAATTCTTGGTCCGATGTGGTTTTTTATTCAGCCAATCATGACGACCATTATGTTCATGTTTGTATTTGGAGGAATTGCAGGCATTTCAACCGATGGCGTCCCACAGGCTGTGTTTTACCTGGCAGGACTTGTCTGTTGGAATTATTTTGCAGATTGTCTGACGAAGTGCTCTGATACCTTTAATGCCAATCAGCAGATATTTGGTAAGGTCTATTTTCCTCGTTTAATAGTTCCTTTCTCCATAGTTATTTCAAATATGGTGAAAATGGGTATTCAGTTGGTTTTGTTCCTTGTTGTATATGCCTATTATTTCATAGTTTTGGGTACGTTCGAAATAAACTGGACGATAGTGCTTTTTCCAGTTCTTCTATTGATGTTAGCATCTTTAGGATTAGGATTCGGTCTTGTAATATCCTCACTCACTACCAAATATCGTGATCTTCGTTTTCTCATTACTTTTGGTGTACAGCTTTGGATGTATGCCACACCAGTCATCTATCCATTGTCTGTGATGAAGCAGAACTATCCTGATAAGATTTGGGTCATTGTTGCTAATCCGTTGACTGCGATTATAGAAACCTTTAAATACGGTTTTACGGGGGTAGGAGTTTTTGAGTGGAACTACTTATTGTACAGTTTTGTTATGAGTATTGCTGTCCTGTTGTTAGGTATAATAGTCTTCAATCGTGTGCAGAAGAATTTTATGGATGTAATTTGATTTATTATGAGTAGAAAGGTAATAGAATTCGATAATGTCGGAAAACAATATGTTCTTGGCACTATAGGTACAGGTACGTTAAGTCAGGATCTGAATCGTTGGTGGGCTCGTATCCGCGGCAAGGAAGATCCGTTTCTGAAAATTGGTGAGGTTAATGATCGTACCAAGAAAGGAGAAAGCAATTTTGTTTGGGCATTGAAGGATATTAACTTTAGTGTTGATGAAGGTGATGTTGTTGGTATTATTGGCAAAAATGGCGCAGGTAAATCAACCTTGCTGAAGATTCTCTCCAGAGTAACCTCACCGACAGTTGGTACAATAAAGGTGAAAGGTCGCATTGCCTCTCTGCTGGAAGTTGGCACAGGATTTCATCCTGAGATGACCGGTCGTGAGAATATATATATGAATGGTACTATTATGGGTATGACCAAAACAGAGATTGACAGAAAACTTGATGAGATAGTTGATTTCGCTGGAGTGGAAAAATACCTTGATACTCCTGTTAAACGTTATTCTTCTGGTATGATGGTACGTTTGGGCTTTGCCATTGCAGCTCATTTGGAGCCGGAAATTCTTGTCGTAGATGAAGTCCTGGCTGTAGGTGATGCAGAGTTCCAAAAGAAAGCAATCGGCAAGATGCAAGACGTCAGCAAAGGAGAAGGTCGTACTGTTCTCTTTGTTAGTCATAATATGGCAGCAGTTAGAAGCTTGTGTAAGAAGGGGGTAGTGCTGAAAAACGGAAGTGTTGATTTTATAGGAGGTATTAATGAGTCTGTTGATCGTTATTTGCATTTGTATGAGCAGACTGATGCTGCAAATATTATCGAAAATGTGAAATGGACAAAAAGTACTTTAGAAGTTACAAATATAGAGATAAATCAAACAAAGAGTTCTTCTTCTTTAATTAAAAAAGACCAAAGAGCGTTAGATGTACTAATTGAAGGTTCTACGACAGAACGCATGATTTATGACGTAATGGTTATATTGAAAAGTCAAGAAGGTATTCCTATGGCAATGTATTCGTTGGGTCATTATATGGGTAATATTTGTACACAGGAACCGGGTAAATTCTGTATTAAAAGGAAAATTGAATTGCCTGAAATATTGAGTAAAGGAGTTATTCTGGTCGATTTAAATATTCACCATCCTAATGTGGAATATTATATGAAAGCGCCTAATTGTTGTGTTTTAGAATCTGAAGGCTATCAGAAAGACTTTGGAAGAACAATGAATCAAGATAGTTGTGGACTTATTGGATTGCGAGAATATATAGGTTGAATATGGACGATATTATACTTTTGACCGCGTGTATTAATCCTGGAGGAATGCCTTTTACAGTAGTTTCAGACGCTACGCAGAGATTGAATCAGTATTTGCTTGCTCTACAGTTCTATCTTCAAAATACTTCATGCCCGATAGTATTTGTAGATAATTCGAATATGGACAAAACTCCATTTCTTGAGTATGAATCTCAATACGGATCTCGTTTGGAGATATTGTCGTTTGATGGGAATAAAGTTAAAACTCAAGGAAAGGGTTTTGGTGAAATGGAAATCATCGAATATGCTTTAATACATTCCAAATTTAATTTACTTTTAGATAAGCATCGTATAGTAAAGATAACAGGTCGATTAATAGTTCGTAATATCAATAGTTTATTAAAATGCGATAAATGGCATCTTTATCCTTATAAATCCATTGTATGTCATGTCAATTCTGATTTGACATTTGCTGATAGTAGAATTTTTATTTCATTAGGGAGCTTTATGAACTTATTAGTAAAACAGAAAAAATACTTGAATGATACCAAAGGCATATATTTTGAACATCTTCTTTGCCAACAGATAAAGCAACAGAAAACATTCACTTTTTTCCCATTTATAACGGAACCTCATTTTGAGGGCATATCTGGGTCAACAGGGATAAAATATGAGAAACCTAATACCTCGCTGTTATATAAATTGAGATATCTAAACTTTCAGATGGGAGTTCAAAAACAAATCTTTTGTGAGAATGATTCATGCTCTAAAAGGTTATTGTTTCGTGTAATTTGTATGGTGATTACATACATGTCATCCTTACTGATAAAGATATTACAGTATAAAACAAAAGAATTGGCTTGAATATTTATGCATAAGCGACATAAGGAAGGCTAAAACATCTCTTTTATTTTCCTGTATTTCAATTTTATAGTGGTACATAGGTTGCGGATGGTCTCTTTTATGATATAATAATGGGAATATCCACAATCTTTCAAAATTTTATATTTTTTTATGTATAAGGATGGGGATTTGTATAGTAATTGTGACATAGTGTATAACATGTATTCAAATCTGGGAATTGAAATGTTTATGTTTCTGTCAATTAAAAATTTATTCCATTTGGCATGTACATAAAATCGTGCGGAATGCGCTTCAGGTGTATCTGTTTGACATAAAGACCCTTCTCTGGATGTAACACAATAGCCTTTTCGTTTATCTATGGCTATATTTTTTGCATAACCTCCAATTTCATTTGAGAACAAAACGTCATTGTTAACACAGGTAGAGTCAAAATGAATATTATTCTCTTTGATTAGTGACGTTTTAATAATTTTGCACCATGGCTCTGTAAACATATATCTAAAGTATAGTATTCCAAGTGCTTTGTTTGTATTATAGATGTCGTAGAATTCATGGAGGTGGTCAACCCGAAAACTAGGCTTGTATGTTATAGAATCGACACTATTTGCGTTGAAATATATAACATCATAATTGGTGTTTTTATAATCTGTTAAGATATCATTGAAGCAATCGTTAAAGAAATCGTCACAATCTGCAAAAATGATAAATTCTCCTTTTGCCAAAGGGATGGCTATATTGCGTGCATTTCCTGCACCTTTGCTTTCTCCTTCTTTGATATAGATTATATGTGTATTTTTTCTTTCTGTCCCAGGAAAATGACTAAAATCAACTTTCTCGGCAGAACTATTATCATCAACGATAATTATTTCTATGTCTGTCCTGTTGGGAATAGAAGCAAGACAACGCCGAAGTAAATCCGGCGCATTCTTATGTGGTATGATAATTGAATATTTCATAAAAAAGTAATTTATAGTGCAAAGATATATTATTTTATGAACTTATACAAGTTTTTTTGTAAAATAGTGTCACCGTTTATTGAATAATGATACGATATAGTGCTAAAAATAACTAAGTATTTTATGTACAATTGGAATTCGGACAACTAAATCATAGACTAATATTGGTATCAATATTCCTAAAATAAGATATATCCACCAAAAGTATGATACATAATCCTCTGGTAAAGGATGATATGATAATATAATTGTATTTCCGTTCGACAGCATAACTATGAAGTAAGTTATTGTCCGAAAAACGATAAAATGTAAAATCAGAATTGGCATATTATGATTCCCTATATAAACAAGTGCTCGTGAAATTCTCATCTTTACAAGATAGTGTGCAATGCCAAATATCATGAAAAATCCCAAGATAGATGTGCTTGTGTATATATATATATATTGAGCGGTAATCAGGATGTGTTACAGGAGATTTTAAACAAATCGCTAAAATATAAAGAAAGGATATTAATACGGCATACCATGGTATCGGTTTTTCCCAATTTCTGAAGAAATACCCAAATAAGTACATTGTAAATCCCCAATAGATCCAATTGCTCATATGTAAGAATGGTATTCTATTTAAATTCATATACAAAATTAATGAAGATTCTATTATTTAAAAATGAAATGAAAAAAATATGAGCCAAATATGATTTACTTTTATTTGAATATATAATATTTCGTAAAAAACTTATTGTTTTTTTGGAAATATTGATAATATGTATTAATTTTGCAACCGATAAATAGCTATTGAGATGACAAACTTCGATAAACAGAAACTGACAGAGATTGTATTATATATCTTGAATAAAACAAAAGGGTTAGACTACTACCATGTATTCAAGGTTATATATTTTGCTAATATTTCATATTTAGCAAAATATGGCTTTCCTATGGTTTCTGACGAATTCTGTGCATTGCCAGATGGACCTGTACCTTCTGTCCTTTATAATTGTATAAAAGGCGATCCCCAGTGTGATAAAGAATTGCAAGCAATGATAGACAATTGCGTTTCTAAAGGAACTGATGACGCTTATTATATGCTTGAAGCCAAGCGACAGGCAGACGATGAATACCTGTCAAAAGCAGATATTGAAGCTTTGGATAAGTCTATCTTCGAGAATGTAAATCTTCCATACGGTGAGTTACGTGCAAAATCACATGGCGAAGAATGGAAACGTGCTTATGCCCAACAAGGTCGTAAAGTCATGGATATTATTGGTATGGCAAAAGATGGTATGGCGTCCGATGATATGATAGAATATATTAAGGATAATCTGTTGGTGGAGACTGCATTGTCATGACGAAACTCGGAGAATTATTGGGGACTATGGCTGACAAGTTAGCTCAAGATAGTCTTAACATCGGTGATGTTCACCTCCTCAATCTTGATTCAAATAATGGTATTACTCCCAAAGCAGGAGATATTTCCCGCAATAAATTCTTCATCATCCTTGGTTTTGATAATGAAGGAAATGTTATTGGTGGTTTAGTAATAAACTCAAACATCAATAATAATTTGCCAACGTCAGTTACAGACTATCAGTTACCTGTAACAGTTGAACAATTATCATTTTTGGAGCACAACTCATTTATTAACTGTTCAAGGATTATCGTGGCTAAGAGAAGTAAATTCAATAAAAATACTTATCGTGGGGCTATCTCCGATGCTGAAATGATGAAACAGATTATCAATACCGTAAAAGAGAGTCCAACCATAAGCAAAAAGCAACTAAGAGAGTTTGGTATCATATAAGATACTGGCTTCGCCAGATGCTTTATATGAACATCTGGCGAAGTAAATATTGTTTTTGTTTTGACAAATGAATAGTATAAGCTTCTTCGCTTTCGATTTTTCTGTCAAAACTCCCAATCATTTTTACTATATATTGCTGGTGTTCTTTTGACGGAATAGTTATAGTTTCCAAAAACAAAGAATAGAAAGAAACTTTCACAGATTACTATGGGGTTAGAATATGAAAAGGCATAATGTACCATTCTACCTCCACCAAAAATCCTACTGCCAAAGATTGTTAAAACCATGACGAAATATAGAATAAACCACCATCTTGCTGAAATACATTTTATCTTATCTTGCTTGATAAAAGCCGCTCGTCCTAATAAGTACATGATGATAAAATGAATAAGAGAATACCCATTGGCTATATATAGACACTTATTATGAAAACAAAACTCCATCAAAAATTCAATAGAACAAAAGATTATTGAGTATCGCAATAAATAAGTGTTATATTTTTCTACGAAAGTATTTAACATTGGTGAAAGAAATATTAACATAAGATATAGCTGAATAAAATAACTTTCTTTTGAAAAGGCTATGATGCTGTTTATTAAATCCTTGATGGGTAAATTAGCCCCTAATATAATGCCTAATAACCACATTGGTACATACACACCAATCAAAATAACCCATAAGTTCCACAGGGCAGAAAACTTAAGTTTAATACTAAACCAGCCAGAAATTACCAGAAAGCAATTAACACAACAACATGATATCGCTTGAATGAATAGTTGGCAGAAATCTTGTGTGCATAGATCGCTTAATTCTGTATTCGTTGTTACGCCTCCAACAAAAAAATCATTGAAATGTACTATCAGTACTAGACTTGTTGCAATAATTCTAAATAGCTCTATGTTGGAATTTCTGTTTGTTCCATTCTGTTTTAGAGTGGACTTTTTAATAACGGCGTAGTTGACACAGTTATTATTGGTACGCCCGTTGGGGCCATTTTGTGATATTTCTGATTTTATATCCATAGTCTTTGCAGTTTTTTGATTTACATATGTTAGATTTGTAATTTGCAATGCTTATGTAAAAGTAGAAGATGATCGACTTAGATATTTGTCATATCAGGAATTCTACAGATCTTAGTGTTGTATTATCAGGAACAGCTTAATTTGAATTATACGGCAAAGGTACAAAAAAATCTGAGAATCTTACTTTTTTAATCAACAAAATACATGAATTATACTATTTTTGGGGTATACCTTTCTTATAGTTGTAAGTTTCTGCCTGTTATATTTTGCTTGAGAATAAAAATTTGTGTTTTTCTATTTTAAATGCTTGTAAGTTAAAGTTTTATTTTGTATATTTGCGGAGAAAAATGCTTTCGTTCACTAAAAGTGGACGAGTTTGTACTTAAATAAATTAGGTTCACATGAGCCACTTTGTTCTTTGTCTTTATTGAATATAGCTAAAGAGGGACTTTATATTTGTCAATGATATGGTATCTGAGAACATAAAAACAATGAAATGTAATAACTAAATGAAATATAACTTGTTTGTATTCGTTCATCCGTTTGACAGTAAAGATGTGAATTTAAATATTCTCATGCAAAAGTATCAGGAACAAACTATATTTCAAGAGATTCGAGAATGTAAGATGTCTTTTGTGAACTACAAATGAGATGAAAAAATGAATAAAGGATTACTTTTTGTTTTGATACCAATCGTGTTCTCATTTCTGGCTTGTCAGAATCGTAATGATGACAGTAAGGTTGTAGTTTGTGTGCCTGTCTATGGACAGAGCTTGGCGTTAGGTGAAGAAACGCAACGAATTACAAACCTCGATAGTTTGAATGAACTTTATGACTATCGAATAGTTGGTGAGAATCTGAAAAATGAATTTGGCTATTATGACTGCAGTCCAGTCAAAAGAAAGATAAAACGTGTTCTAAAACTATCCAAACGTGATTTTGAAGTATCTGTTTATGGCATGGCAGAGGCTTTGGTGAACGAGTTGGGCAAAGACACCATGGTCTGTGTCTTTGCTGGTGGACAAGGAGCAACACCTATCAATGGTATAAGTAAAGGCACTGCTCCTTATGTGCGTTTTCTCAATGATATTAAGAATGCTAAAGAGAAAGCAGATGAGAAGGGAATGAAATTCTACGTTCCTGCAATATGTTGGATGCAAGGCGAGTCAGACATGTATGACTATACAAAAGTTGATTACAAACAAAAGTTGAATCAGTTTAGTATCGATATCAATAAAGATATAAAGGCAATTACTCATCAAAAGCAAGATATCAAGATAGTATCTTATCAAACGAATATGTTAGCTTTGTGCAATGAGTTCTGTCAGAATGAATATAGTTTATATGAGACAAGCATACCACAAGCACAGATGGAGTTAGTTCGTGACAATTCTTTCTTTGTTGCTGGAACGCCTACTTATTTTTTGTCTTTTGTTCGGGAACGTATGCATATAAATGCAATAAGCCAAAAACGTGTTGGTTATTATAATGCGGAATCGGTTATAAGCATTATAAGAAATCAAAAACATCGTGGGTTGTATCCAAAGAAAATAATTGCTGAAGGAAGAGAGGTAAAAATTGTTTTAGATGTTCCATGTCCTCCATTAGTAATAGATACTATTGAAGTTAGCAAAGTAGATTATTATGGATTTAATATTGTTACCGCCTCTAATGAATCTATTATTAAAGATATTGTGGTACATGGAGATACCGTTTTGTTGAAATGTTCACATTTAGTCAAGGATGCTAAAGTAAGGTATGCTGTAAATGGTCAGAAAGGAAAAAGTGGTTATTTAAGAGGAGCTCATGGAAACCTTCGTGATAGTCAAGGTCTTGTCAACGCTGCGATAGTCCAAAAAAAGATATACCCAATGCATAATTGGTGTTATCAATTTGACATACTTGTTGAATAGATGATGTGTTTTTGGATGACATGACAAACCAAGTTACAGTGATTCTATATAACATGGTACGCTTTTGTGTTTTTCTTACTTAATTCTTGTAAGATATTGTTTTTTTTTCGTATTTTTGCAAAAAAGAAATAAAATGCTTTATTCAATCATTACAATCAACTTTAACAATTGTGATGGTTTGCGTCGCACTATTGAGAGCGTAGTAAACCAAACCAATGCTGACTATGAATATATCGTTATTGATGGTGGCTCAACCGATGGTAGTGTTGATGTTATCCAAAAATACTCTGACAGAATATCCTATTGGGTGTCAGAAAAGGATGATGGAATCTATAATGCTATGAATAAAGGTGTACGGCATGCACATGGTGACTATCTTGTTTTCATGAATTCTGGCGATTGTTTTCATGCACCAGATGTTTTAAGTTCTATAGCCGACTACAAGGAGGACATCATTTGTGGAAAAGTATTAAAGGGGCATTCGACAATACCAAGCGGACATCACAAGTCTACCATCACCCTTGTTGATTTGATGCGTGGCAGCTTACCTCATCAGGCAATGTTTATAAAAAGAGAACTAATGGTAAAGCATCTATATGATGAGAACTACAAGATACTCTCTGATTGGAAATTCTGTATTCAAGCACTTGTTTTTGACAACTGCACATTCCGCAATAGTGATATAATCGTTGCTGACTATGATATCAGCGGCATCAGCACCAACTCTAACGGTCTGCTAGCTAAGGAGCATGAGATCATCCTAAAAGAGTTATTTCCCCAAAGAATCATTGACGACTACAAACGATTGAAATCAGTTGATGACGAGTTGTTTGATCAGGCGCTTCTCTTGACACAGACAGTAGGTGTACGTAGACTTGTAAAAAGATTTTTGAACATTGTATTACGACTAACCCACAAAAAGTAAGCAGTATGGATGTAAGTGTTATTATTCCCGTTTACAATACGGAGAACTATCTGAATGCCTGCGTCGATAGTATTCTACAACAAGCCGCTGTCTCCTTAGAGATTATTCTTGTTGACGACGGCTCTACTGATGCCTCTCCCAAGATTTGCGATAATTATGCTCAGAAGTATGAAAACGTCCATGCAGTCCACATACAGAACTCCGGTCCTGCGACTGCTAAGAACGAGGGTCTCAAACTTGCCCAAGGAAATTATATTGCCCTCACTGACAGTGATGACAAAATGGAACCATTAATGCTTCACAAGATGGTAAGTGCTGGCTACGAGTATGATGCCGACATTGTTTGTTGCAACTACAAACAGATAGATGAACAAGGCAATATTTCGCATCTCACCAGCACTCACCAGCAATATGTTCTGAATCATGAAGAAGGTCTCATCCGTTTATTGTCAAAAGACAAAATCTATTCCCAATGTTGGACCAAGCTTTACAGGCGTCAGATGCTCACAGACAATCATATAGAGAATAATCCAGGTCTGCGTACAGATGAGGACTTTATCTTTAACATCCGCGCTTTTGTTCATGCAAAGACAACTGTAATTATCGATGAACCACTTTATGAATACACCCATCGCGAGAGTTCACTTGCCCATGCCTATTTCAAAAAACACATCAACCAGTATATCGACAATCGTATTCAAAGAGTGAAAGTTACCCAAGATGCTGTTAAGAATGAGTCTGACGATATAAAGCATTGGAGCATCGTTCATATCATCATGTATCACAACGAACTCTTGGGTAAGGTTGCATTGTTCCCCGAATACTATTCAGACAAACGAGTTAAGGAAATTATCAGATTTATCAAGCACAACAAGACCATCCTCAACCAGCATTACGCTCTATGTGGTTTTAGCAAAATTGGGACGATACTGATTACTCTTCTACCATGTTGGATTTATATGAGATATCGGAAGATTAGAGTATAATTATCATTTCAAATAACTAAGAAACAATCTCAGAAAAAGATTGCATCCTAAAGCTTTTGCCACAAACAGCCACAATTTCTCAGTCCCATGAGAAAAATAGATTTCCTTCCATGAAGGAAAATATTTTAAAATTAGCTTTTGAGCAGCCTTTGTATCTGCATTTGGCTCTATCTGCTTTGCTGTAATTAAACGCCTATATAAACGTGTAAATGCCAACACTTTCTCTGTTACCATATCGGGAAACAGTTTAAAACATTCATAAATTGCTGCATGTGCATTGAACAAATCGATATTTTTATCAAAGGAATAATCTCCATATGTATATGAATTAATTCTATTACGTTGATAATAATACAAGCCCTTATCTGAGATAAAGACAGCCCTTGCTTTGATAGCAAATAATGATACGAGAAGCGTATCTTCCGAAATATGACCTACATTAAAACGTACATCATTCCAAAGCTCACGCCTGTAAATCTTGTTCCATGCTGTATATTCTAACGGAGTTCCAGACCACCAATTACGAAATATCTGTTTAGAACCAATTAATAATGCAGATGCGGGTTTGTGATAATCACGAATATCGTCTTCATTAAAATAATTACAATAGGGGTATTGAAGTATATCAACATCTTGATGCTTCAAAAGGTATGTCATGTTAACAGTATATGTTTCTGGTGAAATAAAATCATCAGGGTCAACAAAAGTCAGGAAATCCCCTTTACTCCTTACTAATCCAGCATTTCTAGCGGAACTAACTCCACCGTTTTCTTTATGTATAACAACCACACGGGAATCTTCTTGTGCCCACTTATCACATAATGCACCTGATCCATCCGTTGATCCATCATCAATTAATACCATCTCAATATTTCTATATGATTGCGATAGAACACTCTGGACACATCTGTCCAGATAGGCTTCTACATTGTAGACGGGCGTTATAATACTCAGCATAGTTTTTTATCGATATTATCACAATATTATTTCGTTGCAAAAATACAAAAAAAAAATGAAAAGAAAAATAATTGTATAGTAATTAGGGCTTACTAATTAATTTTCGCCATGAAATTTATGGTGTGAGGTGTGAATGAAATCATTACTTTTGATGTTTATCTTCGTCAGGTTTTGAAGCATACTGCCTGTAAGCCTGAAAAATGAGATGATTTTACCAAAGATAGCTCTTGTGCGGAGATGGCGAGGAATGGCTATCAAAAGGGCTATAATCAACGCAATAAACAATGCCCACCAGCGAAGTCCCCATTGCCAACAGACACAGGTCATTATGACTGCAACAACAGGTATTGTTGCTAAAAGTATAGAACGAGGTATCAGTAGTTGTTGTAGGGTCTTGTCAATATAGTTGATGTTCCCTTTTATAAAAGCCTTGGGTAAATAAGGGAGCATGAACAAAAGACTTTGTATCTGACCAGTCATCCAACGAAGACGCTGGCGACGGAAGTTATCTTGATTAGATACCTTCTCATCATAAACATGGATAGTTGCCTCATACTTGATGAAAATATTTTCTTGCATGAGCATAGCTTCTAATTCGCGGTCTTCTACTGCAGTTTGTAGTTTGGATACATGATTTTTGAACCATTCAAAACGGAAACACATGCCAGAACCGATTAATGCTGACGACATTCCTATTATGTTATGGGCTTTACGGAAAATGGTATTGTTGATTTCTTCACTTGTTCCTTCAAGTGCTGCTATGTCGTTGTCGCTATTCTTTGCGCAACGGTGACATTGAACGAAATCAAAACCTTGGCAACAAACAGCGTTAAGACGCTCAAGGAAATCAGGATGAACCACATTGTCAGCATCTAAAATGACCACATGGTCGTACTGTTTCCTGGTTTCTGAAATAGCATATTGTAATGCTTTTGCTTTACTACTCTTATAGAATATAGGTCGATGGAGCGTGATGGGGAGCGCAAACAAGGCATCGTTGGTGCTCTTTGTCATGTGGTCAGAAATGACAGCAACATCATAATGTGTCTTCGGGTAGGTTTGTTCCAGAAAACTTTTGATGGATGATACTATAACTGCATCTTCATGATAGGCAGGGAATAATACCAAATAGGTGTGTTGTACCTTTGTTATGGTAGTTTTATTTTTTTTGTGATGAAACAAGGATACGATGGCATAGAATAATACATAAATGACAGAAGGCGCTATGAAAATCCATAACGCAAGGTCAATGATATGTATGATAGTCCACATGGTGTACAGAGTTTATCGTTTTGTATGATGAAACTTTTTGTCGAGGTAATCTATAAAATCGGCTATCTTTGAAAGACCAGGAATGGACCTCATGAGTATCAAGGGTGATTTAAGCGAAGAGCGACTCCAATTCTCGTCAACAAGATAGTCTGGTGTTGCTAAAGCAAAGATAAATAGAACAAAGGCAAACAATGCCCACCATTTCAATGCCAATGACATATAGATGAATGGGAGAATAGCGCTCATCATTATAACAAGTCCCATCAACACCATACGAGGCATCAGCATCCATTGTATAATCTTGTCTGCCAAGTCGTATTGGCGAGTCAGTATTGCCCAAGGAAGATGATGGATGTTCTTGAGTAGTGTAATGAACTGGCTTTTTATCCATTGACCACGTTGACGGTTGAAATCTTCTGCATGTTGTGGCTTTTCGTCATAGACATAAAGGTCTTCCACATATTCCACAAATACGTGTTGTTGGAGTAGAATAGACTCTAAATTCTTATCATCCCAATTGGCCTTAAATTGGAGAATTGTAGATTTGAACCATTCGTAATCAAACGCCATTCCTGACATACAAAGACTGGCAGATAACCCCAAACGATTGTGTCCTTTACGGAATATGGTGTTGTTGATTTCTTCAAAAATAGCAGCCATCTGTGATACTTGACTCTTGCTGTTTCTTGAGACACGATGTGCCTGAAGAGCTCTCGTGCCTGCATTCTCGTAGGCGGTATTGATCTTTTCCAGGAAATCAGACTCAATGATGTTGCCAGCTTCAAGAATTATAACGACATCGTAGAGCTTGAATTGGGGCAGATTTGAAATGGCCAATTGGAAATACTTTGCCTTATTGCTTTCTCGGAAATTGGGGGTGAGTAGTGTTATAGGTTGTTGAGCCAAATGGAAATTGGTCATCTCGTTGTTGTGATCTGATATGACAGTGATATCAAATAACCGTTGAGGATAACTCTGACCTAATGCCGAGGCTACTGTTTGCTCTACGTTACTATTGCGGTATGAAGGTATAAGAATGATGAAACGGTTCTGATGTTTCACTTTCTGGGTGTAATGACGCTTTGGCAACATTGCTGCCAAAGTGAAAATCGTCATATATATCACCGTAAATGATATTAGACAGAATAATGTGATGTCACAGAAGTATAAGAGTGTCCAGATGTCCATAATCTAAAGTTTTATATAGTCAACAATGCCATTGATTACGGATAGTGCATGACGCAACTTGCCATGAAGGAGCGATAGCAACATATCCTTGGGTGCTACAATGCCGATTAAATACAATTTTGAGCAGAGCCCCTTGAAACCAGAATAATTCCTCTTGACGAACAGCAAACGGTTGCGTGTAATGTAATACATGCGAAGCGGTGAGCTTTGTCCTGTGGCGCGACTTTCCTTATGAAAGACTGTAACGACAGGGTCATACCAAATCTCATAGCCAGCCCGACGTATCATTATACTCCAGTCTAATTCCTCATAATAAAGGAAGTAACATTCTGGCATCATTCCAACTTGGGCAATAACTTCACGCTTGACCATCATAGCAGCCCCATGGGCATAGGGTGTTGGATGGGCTGTATTATATTGTCCATGATCTTGCTCATCATAGCCGATAGCACTGTTGCGCATGGTGATGGATGACAGGGGAGTGTAGCCTGCAAATTGAATGGGTGCATCGTCCCAAAAGAAACGTATTTTTGGGCATATAGCTCCAATCTTAGAAGATGAGGCAAAACGATTGACCAAGGCTTGAAGATTCACTTTGACTTTGCCCTCACGAAAGAATACTGTATCGTTATTGACAAAAAAAAGAAATTTTCCTTTTGCTGCTCTGATACCGAGATTGTTTCCTCCAGCGAACCCAAGATTCTTATTACTTCTAATTACCCTAACTTGAGGATAACGGTGTTCGATAATAGTGGCTTCATCATCACGGGAAGCATTATCTACCACTATCACCTCTAATGGATAATCATCAAAGGGGATGGTGTCAATTAGCGAACAGGTGTCGTCGAGTCCGTTGTAATTGATAGTGATGATAGATAATAATGCTTCCAATGTCTTGATGTTTTATACGCGCGATGCTTTCTTTTTCTCCAGTTTTAGTCGTTTTCGTTCAGCTTCTTTCTCTAATAATTTGTTTTCCCATTCAGTCCATTCCTTTTCCATATAGGGTAGAGCATAGACTAAACTGAGACCACCATAGTAAATTAAACAGTTGGGGAAATTCAATAGAATTTGGTTGGCATAACCTCCTAATTGCATTGATACAAAGGCGCAACATAATCCAGCACCAATACCTCGCATGGATGGGCTGTTTATCCTGAATAGGACTGTCCAACAAGCTCCACCTAACATGATGAGCATGGTCAATACGAAAGTTATGATACCTATCTTTCCTGTACGTACCCAAATATATACATATTCTGAGTCAGGGGGAATCTCTGTCAAGATACGGTATTTGTTATTGGCAGGTACTTGTTCACGTTCCATACCCAAGCCAATGCCCCAAGGGGCTTCTTTGATATATTTCTTGATAGATTCCTTGTTAACATCACGTACGTTCATGGAAGCATCGTTTTTATCAAATGCCGTGCGCATACGCCTGATGGAATCATTGCTGTTTCCAATATTGGTAAATGCCAAAATGAAAAATGCGAAGACAAATATGACCCCAACAAAAGCTGAGAGTTTGACCGATTTTGCCAAAACAGTATAGAACGCAATGCCTGCGCCAAAACAGACAATAGCTGTACGGGTGCCCGACGGAAACATAGCCCATGTACAGGCAATGCCTGTGATGAGGAAAAAATAACGGTATTTTTTTACTTTGCTGGTTAAGGCAAAAATCAAGAATGCTACAGCCGTAGAGGCAATACCAATTCCGAAACTTGCTGCGTCATTGTGTGTTGAGAAATAACGTATGAGTGTTCCCCATCTGATGACGTGTGTTCGATATCCACGTCCATATAACCATGATCGTTCGCCGTCAGTAAAACCTATATTTTTCTGTTTCCATACCCAGAAAACAGAGAATAAGGATAGTGCTCCCCAAAATATCAAATAATATATGAGAATTTTGGGTTTGTCGATATAGATGATATAGACTAAGAATGCATAGAGAATCTGGAAAGCCATGAGTCGGGCACCGGTGTACCAAGCATAAACATTGATGCCAAGACCACAGGTGTCATTGAAGATTTCCAGGGTACAAAATCCACACCAAATCATCAAAGCATAAAGCATCATGTTTCCAGTACGTTCAAAACATGGAGATTTACGAGCATCGATGATGGCTATGACCAACAAAACAATTTCCAATGCTTCGTTATAAAATGACAGTGGTATGCCAGAGGGTATCCAGTTGTTCTTTGAAAACCATTGTATAAAATAGTTGATAAAGAACAACAGCCAAAATGTTGCTGTACGCCATCGGAATGCCACATAAATGGCAATTACAACCAATGGTAACAGACAAATCAATGCGAACATGCCAATACCAACTGTAACCAATTGGTAGATGGCGGCTGAAAACAGGAGAAAGAGCAATAATGCTCTTCCTCCGTATCTGTCCGTATATGGTGCGAACTTATTCTGCATGTATTTACAGGGCTTTGTTGTTTTCAGTGGCTGTCAATCCTAACTGAGACACACGATATACAAAGTTGTTGAACTTGGTATAAGGTGGCAATTGGCCGACAAACTCTTCTACAGCATAGCGGCTTGCCTCTGTCAGATACATATAGAGTGTGTTCTTGTGATCTTCGTCCAGCATGGCCTCTATTTCTTTCAAGGCTTTCTGATCCACATCCTTCCAGGTGCGGTTGGCACGAGTTACCATGAGGTTGACAGTACCCATGTTTAGCAATGCTGGAGCAATGGAGTTGTCGTTGAGGTTCGGGTACTCGATGATGGCAATCTCATCGGGCAAGATATCTGGGCACAAGTCTTTGATACCGTTTGCCATAATGAATTTGCTGTCTTCTGCCAAGAAATCTTCGTCGTAGGTAAGACGGCGAACTTGCAGACCGATGGATATCCAATAGTTTTCCAATTCCTGAGCGAGATAGCTCCTTCCATTACCTGAGTCGGTAGAGATGAGATTCAACACATTCTGCTGGCCTTCCTTGAAATGGGGAAGCAGTGCCTTGCTCAACTGGCGCAAGGACATATCGGCAATGGTCTTGTTGAAACGGCGATAGCGCAGATTGCTTTCGCGTGGGAAACAACCCATGACGGGTACTTTGGTGATGCGTTCTGAACGCATACGGTCACGAAGTGTACGATCGAGCAATTCGATAACGAAGAAGTATAATGCTGTCAGCATGAACGTCAGAAGGAATGCACCCAACAGAATCATGATACGGTTGGTGGGCTGTGCATTCAAAGGGAACATCGGTGGGTTGAGTACACGGAGTGTGGCGGTACTCATCTGCAAGTTCTTCTGACGCAGGCGTGCTGCATTCAAAGCTTTCAGCATTTCCATATAGTTTCCTTCCACAAATCCTATATGACGCGCTTTGCGGTCCAAGGTGGCACCAATAGGAGAATAGAACAGATATTGGCGATCGAGATTCTGTTGCATGATATCTGTTGCTGACATCTGTGCTTTCACTTTTTCCATTAACAACATCTGATCCAACCATTTGTCAATCATTGGCTGAGCCTTAACACCAGTCTCAGTGCTGTAATTACCAGCTTCAATGTCGTGAGTGAGTTTTCTGACACGTTGTGTGGTGGCTTGGAGTTCTTTCTGTGCTTTTGCCAGTTCTTCTTGCGCCTCATTATTGAGGTCACTGCCTTCACCTCCCATCAGTCGAAGGTTGGAAATACGAGACTGTAAACGTGAAATATCCTTGATTTCGTTGGTGAAACTCTGGTTGGAACGAATCACCTTGGCACGATCACCTAACTGGCGCTCCAAATAGTCCATAATGGCTTTTGAAGTGGTATAGTCCATCAACTGGTCGTTGCGGAAATTCTGCTGTTGGGCTTCCAAAGCACTCAACTGCTTGGTCTGTTCACCATAGTTGATGATGCGTTTCGAAACGTTGTAGCGAATGAGATCATCTTCTGCACCTGTCAGAATACGATAGAGACGAGCAACCTCACGCTCAAAGAACTTGATGACATTGTTGGTTTCACCGAAACGAATCAACTGATATTGGCGAGCGAAGACTTCATTCAAAATGTCCAATGTATTATAAGCAATACCTGCATCGTTGGCAGAATAACCTATATCGATGATATCACTTTTATTTAATTGTACCACTTTTAAGCGTGAGGTGATTTGGTTTACACCGAAATATGGGTGATAGTTAAGTAAGCCAAAGATGTAGTTGTCTTGGGAGGGCTTAACGTATGCTTTTAGGTTGGCATAGGATGCCGATTCGCTGTTGCGGTTAATCAATGCCTTGACTTCTGCAGGAACTTGGGCATCAAGTTCACGGAAGTGTTCGGCTGAGATGTAGTTGTTGTCTTTGTTTGGATTGCCATACATCATACAACGAGCAAACAGACGAAGGGAAACCTCATTGATAGTAGTCTCTGTAGTGATGATGAGCATCAAGTTGTTGATGTTGGTTTGGGGATTGCCACCTGCAACACCCACACCGCCTTCAATATTGTAGCCGGTAATCATACCAGTATAAATAGTGGCATTAGTGTCGTAAACGCGGTCCATGTGGCGGGTAGAGAACCATGCTATGATAAGGGCTATCATGGGGAAGATAACCAAATACCAACGTATCTTATATAAAAATCTGACGATATATCTGAATAAATCCATATTAGTAAGGCGTTATGTTATTTCTTTTTGTTGTTTTTGGCAGCTTCGCGTTCTGCTTTCTTCTGTGCTTCGCGTTCAGCTTTCTCTAACTGGCGATAGCGTTTCTCTTCATTTTTTACTTCTTCTGCAATACGCTTGTCAACAGCTTTGTTCTCCTTAGCAATCTGTTTGTCAGATTTCTGGATGGTATCATCAAGTGTTACGTCTGTTGTGGCATTGGTGATGATTGGTGTACGAGAGAGAATTTCCAAAGTGATGATGTCTGTCATCAGTTGGGTTTGAAGTGATTGGTATTGCTGAACTACGCTCAATTCAAAGCGCTTCGTGCCAGCATATCCTTCAATGCTCATATTGCCATTATGAAACTCTTCTTGGTTCAAGGCACCAGCACCTTGATAGGCTGCGGCACTTTCGCTGGCGGTCTTCAGTGTCACCAAGTTATTGGTGATAGTGACATACAAGATTCCAATTTGTTTTTTCAATTCTTCAAACTGCGCATCCTTGGCCAATTTTGCCTGTTCAGCCTCAATGCGCTTGCGTTTAACAGATGCGCTGAGGTCAAGGATGTCTTCCAATGGAACGGCAACATTGACACCAACATTCCAATAACTCTGCTCGGTTCCTTGAAATTGGTAAAGTGTAGGGCTATAAGCCGAAGAATTGTTTCCCCACATATCGGCCTTACCATAACTATAGCTGGCATGACCTGTGACGTATGAAAAGATATGGCGCTTCTGCTTGGCAACTTCTGCCTGTGCCAGCTCCTGCGCTTTTGCCAACGACAGAATCTGAGGATTCTGTTTGGCGTTTTCATACAACACGGATAATGGTGGTAAATGGAAGGTGGAAAAGTTGAGCGTGTTGTTTTCGCTGGAATCGAAGAATCCAGCGCTAATGCCACTTTCGTCCAACTGAGCATGGGCGGCAGTACCTGCACCAGTTAGAACTAAGAGCAATAGTAGTCTCTTGATTTTTTTCATCTCAATTTAGTTAATCTAATTTTTAAACGTTTTCTTTCTGGATAAATGCAAAGAGTGTACGGAAGATAATCTTCATGTCGAGCATGAAGTTATAGGTCTGTCCATACGTGATGTCAAGTTGTTTGCGCTCTTCGGCAGACATATTGCCGCCTTTGCCGCGCTCTTCTACTTGCCAAAGGCCGGTAAGGCCCGCGGGGGCCATGAAACGGTCAATGCTGGTGTCAACGGTTAGCTTTTCTGCCTCATATAGAGGAAGCGGACGATTGCCAACAATAGACATATCACCTCGAAGGATGTTAAACAACTGTGGAAGTTCGTCAATGCTGTATTTGCGGATGAAACGACCTACCTTAGTGATGCGTGGGTCATTTTCTATCTTAACAAATGCGTTATTATTCTCTTCTTCACGCTTCTTGTTGAATTCGCTTTCTGCTACAACGTAGTTGTCTCCAATGAGCATCACTTCTTCATCGCCAATCATCATGCCGGATTCCATACCCATGGTGAGCATTTCTTGCTCAGCCTCGTCACCCAAAGGTGCTGTAATGCTCTTCTGCTTATCGGCCTCTTCTTTTTGATCAGTATCCTTTTCTGCATACTGGTTATGATCTTTGCTTAATTCCTTTAATCGACGCTCTGCATCTGCATACATGCTACGGAATTTAAGGAAGTTGAATACTGTGTAATTGGTACCTACTCGTTTCGATTTGAATAGAATCGGTCCTTTGCTTTCCAAACGAATGGCAATGGCAGTAAGGATGAATACAGGTGAAAGCAGGATGATAGCAATGCTAGAGAATATAATATCGAAAAGACGTTTCCAAAGTGGAATTTTGAATTTTAAAATTTTGTGTTTGGAGCTTTCGTCATCGAAAAGTATGTTCTCACGATCGGATATGAACTGAATTTTCTTGTTCAATGCCGTAACAGACGCATCACATTCTATGGTATCATTGATACCGCATTTCATATAAATATCACGCTCCTTTGGTGTCATAGCATTGGTAAGGAGAATGATATATACATTGTGGCACTTCTTGCGAAGGTAGGTGATGGCGGTGATGTCTTCGTTGCGGACACTACGTTCGTAAAACACAATAAAATGCTCATTGCGTACGTGAGGCGTACACAATTGAGCAGTATCCTTATAAGCGTTGGTTATACGAACCATCTGCCCTGGGATGTATTTTAGTTTTTCCTGTGTTTTTGGATTGTTTCCTAAGTAAACAACACCTATCATATATTATATGTGATTTCTCAAAATTAGTTTGGTAAAATCTTCTTCACACGAATTTTAAGCTCCATGGGATTGAAAGGCTTAACAATATAGTCTTCTGCACCAATCTCCAATAGGCGAATTCGCTCACTTGTGGAATCTTCACTTGATAACATGATTACTGGGATGTGACGGAACAACTCGTTCTGCTTAATCCACTCCAAAAAATCGTCTCCTCGCATTCCTGGCATACGGATGTCGGAGATAATCAAGTCGGGAGTGTTACCGGCCTGAAGCCATTTTACGCCCTGTAGCCCGTCGGGGAGCCACTGAACATCATAGTCACTCATCAAGTAGATTGAGAGCACCTTTGCGATGGTCTCTTTGTCATCAAGGATTAATATTTTCTTTTTCATTTATGAACTGAACTTTATGTTTTGGTCGTGATTTTTGTTTGGCCATGGCAGGATAGAAGTTGACTTCATTCTGTTTATTAGGCTTCTTTTATGCGCAAAGGTAGGAAAAAAAATTAAAAGTAGCGGTATATTGAGCAAAAAAATGAGAAAAAAAGATGAAAAAAGACGATTTTCTAAAAAAAAATGAAGAACTTTGTAGGCAGAAACGAATTATAAATAAATTATTAACTATTGTATTATGTCAAATAGATACCTATTAGGTTTTGACGTGGGCAGTTCTTCTGTCAAAGCGTCGTTGGTAAATGCCGACACAGGCAAGTGTGTTGCTACTGCTTTTTATCCTGAAAAAGAAGCTCCTATTATGGCTGTAAAAGCTGGATGGGCAGAACAGGATCCTCAGATGTGGTGGGATAATGCCAAATTGAGTTTGAAGAAAATTATGGCTGATGCCCAGGTTAAGGGTGAAGATATCAAGGCTATTGGTATTTCCTATCAGATGCACGGCTTGGTATGTGTAGATAAGAATCTGCAGGCGCTGCGTCCTTCTATTATTTGGTGTGATTCACGTGCAGTACCTTATGGCGAGAAAGCATTCCGTGATTTGGGCGCAGAACAATGTCTTGGTCACTTGTTGAATTCACCAGGTAACTTTACTGCGGCTAAATTGGCATGGGTGAAAGAGAACGAGCCCGACATTTATGAGAAAATTTATAAGGTGATGTTGCCGGGTGATTATATTGCCATGCGTCTCTCAGGTGTTGCCAACACTACTGTAAGTGGATTGAGCGAAGGAATGCTATGGGATTTCAAAAATAACAGAGTTGCTGATTTCTTGACCAAATATTATGGCTTTGATGAGTCGATAATCAGCGATATCGTTCCGACTTTCAGCATTCAGAGTGAAGTTTCGGCAGAAGCTGCTGCAGAGACAGGTTTGGAGGCAGGAACCCCGATAACCTACCGTGCAGGTGATCAACCCAACAATGCATTGTCGCTTAATGTGTTTAATCCTGGAGAAATTGCATCTACAGCCGGAACATCAGGTGTGGTTTATGGTGTGCTTGGAAATGTTAACTACGACAAGAAAAGTCGTGTGAATACATTTGCACACGTCAATCATACTGAAGAACAAACCCGTTTGGGCGTACTGCTGTGCATCAATGGTACAGGTATCCTAAATGCATGGGTTCATCGTAATATAACTCCTGAGGTTGGTTATGCAGAGATGAATGATCTCGCTGCTACTGTTCCTATCGGAAGTGAAGGAGTTACTGTTATTCCTTTTGGAAACGGTGCAGAACGCGTTTTGGAAAACAAGGAAATTGGCTGTTCGTTCAATGGTGTTAATTTTAATAAGCATAATCGTGCACATCTTGTACGTGCTGCACAGGAAGGTATTGTGTTCTCGTTCTGCTATGGTATGGAAATCATGCAACAGATGGGTATGGATATCCACAAGATACATGCTGGTAAGGCTAACATGTTCTTGAGTCCATTGTTCCGTGATACCCTCGCAGGTGTTAGTGGGGCTACTATTGAATTATATGATACAGATGGATCGGTAGGCGCTGCCAAGGGTGCTGGTATCGGTGCCGGTATCTATAAAGACAATAATGAGGCTTTTGCTTCTTTGGATAAACTTCAGGTGATTGAACCGGATGAGGCACACCGCGCAGAGTATCTTGCTGCTTACGCCCGTTGGAAGGATATTCTGAAAAACAATATTTGATTATAGACATTGCTTCATATAGTTTCTCCTCTCTTGTCAATAACAAGAGAGGAGTTTTCTTTTTCTCAGAATCTAACTACTGTGTTGGGGCTATTGGTAAATTTGTGCCTTGCTAGTTCCTTTTAATACAGATAACGCATTGAGAGCTAATGCTTCCATTTCGTTTTCTCCAGGAAAACAATAAACAGGTGCGAGGTAGCCGATTCTGCGACGAAGCTCGTTAGTAATGTAATCACTATGTGCCATGCCCCCTGTCAAAAGAATAGCGTCAACGTTACCGCAAAGTACTGCACCTTCTGCTGCTATTTGTTTTGCTGTGTGGTAAATCATGGCATCTGTAATGAGTTGTGCTTGTTTGTCTCCATTCTTGATGCGTTCTTGTATCTCTTTCATGTTGTTGGTGCCAAGATGTGCGGTAAGTCCTGCTTTTCCTGCTATTCGCTTCAGTAATTGTTTTTCTGTATATTTTCCACTGAAACAGAGGCGGATGAGGTCTGCTGCCGGCAAGGAACCTGCACGCTCTAGCGAGAACGGACCTTCACCGTCGAGAGCATTGTTGGTGTCGATGGCCTTTCCGTGTTCATGTGCTGCTACGGATATGCCTCCTCCTAAGTGGCAGATGATGAGATTGAGGTCTTCGTATCTTTTACCGATTTCTCTTGCGTATCGTCTTGCAATGGCTCGTTGATTAAGAGCATGCCATATACAGATGCGAGGCATGAGCGGACTACCGCTGATACGTGCTAATGGAGAGAGTTCATCGACAACTCCTGGGTCAGCAATAAATGCGCGACAGTTTGGAATTGTGATGGCAATTTCATGGGCTATCAGACAACCAAGATTGCACGCGTGATTGTGCATGACGCATCCGTGTAGTGTGTCGTTGAGCATCTGCTCGTTGATTTCATAAACTCCACCTGCAATAGGCTTAACCAAGCCTCCACGTCCAATGACAGCATCGAATTTTACAGGAATATTGGCGCGGTGCAGTTCTTTGATGACAAGATTGCGTCGGAAATCCTGTTGTTCGGTAATAGCATCGTAGACAGCCAATTCATCGGCAGAGTGGGTGATGCTATGAAGGAGTATTGGCTTTTCGTCTTCATAGACAGCTATCTTTGTCGATGTTGAACCTGGGTTGATGACGAGAATTCGCATAGTTTTTGATAATTAGTTAATGACTTTCTGTACTTATCTCATTCCCTTGTTGTTTTCTTTTTGGCCTTTCTTTTAGAGTGCCGTTTCTGTGGAAAGGACTTGTTTTGAGTTAATCCGGTAGGCTTGATAGGGCGAAGAGAATGCTGTTGAATTTTGCTTCGGCACAGTCGCCACGTGAAGGTACCACGACTGGATGGGAAGCTCCACAAAGCATTCCTGCTGTTTTCGCTCCTGCAAATAGTGTCATGGATTTGTAGAAAACGTTACCTGCCTCTATGTCTGGCATGATGAGCACATCGGTTTCGCCCATCAATGGTGATTGCAGACCTTTAGCCTGTAAGGCTTTTAAAGAACATGCTGTTTTGATGTCTAGAGGACCATCTACGATACAATCACCATAGATACCATCTTTCGCCATCTGACAAATGTCTTTATAGCCGTCAACGAACGGAAAACGCTTACTTGGTTTCTCAGAACAATGAATAAGGGCAATACGTGGTTGACGGATGCCCATGGCATGACATACTTCTGAAGCGTATCTTACCTGTTCGATGCGTTGCTCGTGAGTGGGATATGGAATTACCGCAGCATCGCTAAAGAAGAGCATTTTGTGGTAGGTGGGTATCTCTGCCAATGTGAGGTGGGTTAGGATACGTCCTTCTGGAAGCAGTCCATTTTCCTTGTTAAGTACTGCACGTAGGAGCTGGTCGGTTCCAATGAGTCCTTTCATAAGGACATCGGCTTCTCCGTTTCTTACCATGGCCACGGCCTTGTTGGCTGCTTCTTCTGGTATGTCATCATTTACATAGATAATTTCTGCCAATCCAAGTTGTTCACATTGGTTGAGCGCAGACTTGGTGGCTTCGTCATAGACGCATACGGCAGCAATTTTACGGCATTTTCCATTCTGCTGCAGTTTGTTACGGAGTTCTTCAAAGGATTGAATCATAGGCTTGAGTTATTTTTTTATTGTTAGGATTTCTATATCAGACTTTGCCGGTACCATTCAAAGAGTTTTCTTACTCCATTTTCAATCTCTACGTGATGCGTCCATCCCAGTGAGTGTAGTTTGGAAACATCGATGAGCTTGCGCATGGTTCCGTCAGGTTTTGAGGTGTCGAAAACGATCTCACCATTGAATCCTATGGTTTCCCTTACCAATTCTGAGAGTTCTCTGATGGTGAGTTCTTTTCCTGTTCCTACGTTGATGTGACAGTTGCGGATTTCTCCAAGGGCAGGAATTGCACCACCACGTCCTTCAGAATTGTTTCGATCTACGAGACCATTAGTCTTTGCACCGTAGAAAACAGATGAATATTTTTCTATTCCAATGATGTCTTTGAAATCTACGTTTAGGAGGATGTAAACACTTGCGTCTGCCATGTCTTCACTCCATAGAAATTCGCGTAGTGGAGTGCCAGTTCCCCATAAAACAACCTTGTTGTCGTATATGCCGTAGAATTCTAATGCTTTTAGAATACGTTCGTGGCTATTATTTCCATCGACATTACCTTCTCCGATGAGGGCTCGTAATTTGTCCGTGGGGTTGATGGGTCGTTTATTCATATCTGTCTCGATACTCTTCCAGTCTTGTTCGTGGATGAGTTTTGCCAGATAGATTTTTCGCATCATAGCAGGCATGACGTGACTGTTTTCAAGATGGAAGTTGTCGTTTGGTCCGTAGAGGTTGGTTGGCATCACGGCGATATAATTCGTGCCGTACTGTAGATTATAGCTCTCACACATCTTAAGACCTGCTATTTTGGCAATAGCATATTCCTCGTTGGTGTATTCGAGTGGTGAGGTAAGCAAGACATCTTCCTTCATGGGCTGTGGCGCGTTTTTAGGATAGATGCATGTTGAGCCAAGGAACAGCAGTTTCTTGACTTGGTGTGCATAGGCTTCGCTGATAACGTTGCATTGCATTTTCATGTTCTGCATGATGAAGTCTGCACGGTAGAGGGAATTGGCCATGATGCCACCTACGAAGGCTGCTGCAAGGACAACAGCATCAGGTTGTTCTTGATCGAAGAACTGTTTGACTGCTATTTGGTCAGTCAGATCAAGTTCTTTATGGCTTCGCCCAACGAGATTTGTATAACCCCGTTGCTTGAGATTATTCCAAATGGCTGAGCCTACGAGCCCGTGGTGTCCAGCTACATATATTTTGCTGTTCTTGTCCAACATTGTTGTCTTTGTTTTGACTTTTATCTTGTTTATTTTTACCCCGTTGTGGGGCGCCTTGTTTATAATTATTCTGGGAGCTGTGCTTTAAGGAAGAGTTTTTTGACGAAGGTCATGTCATGGCGAACCATGATTCTGACGAGTTCTTCAAAGGATGTCTTCTGTGGGTTCCATCCCAGTGTGTTTTTGGCTTTTGCTGGATTTCCGAGTAGTTGGTCAACTTCTGCAGGGCGGAAGTATTTAGGATCTACTTCTACAAGAATTTTTCCTGTTTTCTTGTCTATTCCTTTTTCGTCTATACCATCGCCACGCCATTCCAATTCAATACCAGCCTCCTTGAATGCGAGTGTCGCAAACTCACGTACAGTATGGTATTCGCCTGTTGCAATGACAAAATCATCGGGTTGGGGCTGTTGTAGTATAAGCCACATGCATTCGATGTAGTCTTTTGCGTATCCCCAGTCACGGAGTGAGTTGAGGTTTCCGAGATAGAGCTTGTCTTGATAGCCTTGTGCAATGCGTGCGGCAGCAAGTGTTATTTTTCTTGTGACGAATGTTTCACCTCTTCGTTCACTTTCATGATTGAAGAGAATACCGTTACAGCAATACATGCCGTAGGACTCCCGATAGTTTTTCATGATCCAATAGCCATAGAGTTTGGCTACAGAATAGGGTGAACGGGGATAGAATGGAGTTGTTTCGCTTTGCGGAACTTCTTGTACTTTTCCAAATAGTTCTGATGTTGAGGCTTGGTAGATGCGACAGCTTTTTTCCAGTCCGCAAATTCTTACTGCTTCGAGAAGTCTGAGTACTCCTGTTGCATCAACGTCTGCCGTATATTCTGGCACGTCAAATGACACCTTTACATGGCTTTGTGCTGCAAGGTTGTATATTTCCGTAGGTTTTGTTTCACCAATGATTCTGATGAGCGACGAAGAGTCTGTCATGTCTGCCCAATGGAGGTTGACGAGTCGTTTTTTCTTCATATCGCGTACCCATTCATCGAGATAGAGATGTTCAATTCTTCCTGTATTGAATGATGATGAACGTCTTAGGAGTCCATGTACTTCGTAACCTTTCTCGATGAGAAATTCAGCGAGGTACGAACCGTCTTGTCCGGTAATTCCTGTGATGAGGGCTACTTTCTTGTCTTCCATATCTATGTTATTGTGTTAGTCTTGTTTGGTTTAAGGATTATTTTTCTTTCGTGCGAAATAAAATCGCTAGATTTTTAGACTCGGTTAATCCATTTCAGAGAACTGCTTGATGCGTTGTTCTTCTGAGAGTTTGCAGATGAGCAGGGTGTCGTTGTTTTCTGCTACGATATAACCGTCGAGTCCCTGTACTACCACTTTTTTTTCTTGTGTGGTATGGATCATACAGTTGTGTGACTCTACGAGAGTGATATTATTTCCGATGCATGCATTACCATAGATGTCTTTTCTGGTCTGCATTTGCAGCGAACCCCATGTGCCGAGGTCGCTCCATCCGAAGTCTGCAGGACATACGAAAATCTCTTCTGCCTTCTCCATGATGGCATAATCGACGGATATGTTGTCACATTCTGGGAATGTGCGGTCTATTTCCTCCTGTTCTTTTTCTGTTCCGTATATCGGGAGTAGTGACTCGAAGAGTTTGGACATGACGGGTTGATATACGCGGAATGCATTGACGATGGTTGATACATTCCAAATGAATATACCTGCGTTCCAGAAGTAGTAGTTCTTCTTGATATATTGTTTAGCAGTCTCAAGGTCTGGCTTTTCCTTGAACGAGTCCACTCGGAAAATTTCTTTGTTTCGTAAAGAACTGCTTGACAGGTCTGCCTGTATGTATCCGTATCCTGTTTCTGGTCTTGAGGTTTTCATGCCCAGTGTAACGATGGCATCGCTATCAGCCGTAAAATCCAGACACTCGCTTACTACACGTCGGAATTCTACAGGGTCAGTTACGATATGGTCACTTGGTGTGACTACGATATTAGCTTTGGGGTCTTGAGCTTTAATTCGCCAACTGACGTATGCAATACATGGTGCGGTATTGCGCCGACATGGTTCGCAAAGTATATGGTTTGTTGGCATGTCTGGCAGTTGTTGCTGCACCATATGAACATATTTTCGATTTGTGACCACCCATATATTGTCATGGGGGACTACACTTTCGAAGCGGTCTCTTGTGAGTTGGAGCAATGAGCGTCCGACTCCCAATACATCGATGAACTGTTTTGGGGTTTCTTCGGTACTCATAGGCCAGAATCTGCTACCTACTCCTCCTGCCATGATAACGAGATGGTTGTTGTTTCTTGACATAAGCAATTTATACGTTGTTGAAAGTTTAAGAAAACGTGGCAAATATACGGAAAATATTCGGTATTAAGAAATATTTACGTCTATTTTATCTGCCTTTTTACAAGAATCTTTGTTTTTTTACTTTTTTCTTGATTTTTTTAGCAACGAACGCACGATGAAATAGCCAATGGCAAGTATCATGATGGCAAGTATGCCAATTTTTATATATTCGGCATATTCTGTGATTTTATCGTTTAGTTGCTCTTCAGGTACAACGCTGTGGAGGTACCATCCCAGGAGTGCGAGGATAGAATGCCATGCTGCTGCTCCTACTGTAGTATAGAGCAAGAATTTCCAGTAGTTCATCTTGGCGAGTCCTGCAGGGATGGAAATAAGGTGTCTGATGCCAGGTATGAGTCTTCCTGTGAGAGTTGCTACTACGCCGTGGTCGTCGAAGTAGCGTTCGCTTTTCTCTACTTTCTCTTGATTGAGTAGGCATAGTTTTCCCCATTTGCTGTTGGCGAAACGATAGATTACCGGTCTTCCTACGTAGTATGCCACAAGATAGTTGATGGATGCTCCGAAGTCAGCTCCGATTGTAGCGAATAGTATGACAAGGAAAACATCAAGATTTCCTCCTGCAGCATGGTAGGCTGCTGGTGTAACTACGAATTCTGATGGTACGGGTACGACCGTGCTTTCGAGTAGCATGAGGAAGAATATGGTGCCATAGTTGAGGTTGGCAAGGAGTGATGTAATAAAGTTCACTGTTGTTTGCTTTTATGAATCTGTTTATATGCGAAATCGTAATAGTCCTTCGTGGCCATATTCTCGGGAAAGTATGCCCCGAGTATCATGCGCAGTTCGATGGGGTTTCGTTCTGCTGCCAGACGGAGATAATAGAGAAAGTCTTCAGCTTGGTTAAGTCTGAGTGAGCATAGTGCGAGAAGTGAAAGTCCTTCTGTGCAATTTTCATCGATGACTGGCAATTTCTCTTTGAGTAGTTGGAGACACTCTTTATATCTTTGACAGTCTGTTAGGGAGATAGCAATTCTTATGAGTGTATGCATCTGGTCTGTTGACAGTTCGAGAGCTTTGTTGAAATATCTATCAGCTGCTTCGTACTGTTTCTCAGTTTGTAGGATATGTGCCCGAGCCACGTAGAGGTCTGTTTTGTTTTCTCCTTTTTCTTCTGCTTTATCCAAAAGTTTTTTTGCCTCTTCGTTATTCCCAAGTGCACCTTGGCAGAGTGCCATTTGATGATAGATAGCTCCTTCGTATTCTCTGGCATTCCCGCTTTCCTTGAGTGCTTTTTCCAACCATTCCAATGCTTCCTTAAACTCATTGGTGTTGATGAGGCAGGTGGCAAGTTGAATATATCCGCTACAATCATATTGTGCATGACTGAGGGCGGTCTTGAAGAATTTTACAGCCTCTTCCCAGTTGCCTTTTCCCATTAATGCAGATGCCTTGATGCCATGTGGAACGGGATCGTCAGGGTCAATGGCAATTGCATATTCGCTGCTATTGATGGCTTCATCGAATTTGTTTTGTGAGAGTTGTGCTTCAGCCAGTACTTTCCAGTATTTCTTGTCGAAAGGATATTTGTCGGCAAGTTCTGTGAATATGCTTTCACATTCTTCGAGTTTCCATGTACCGTAGAGTGCTCTTCCCAATAGTTCTTTATAGTCGTCGTCCTTGACGTCACAATATCTCATCATCCATGTATATCCTCTTTCGTATTCTCCATAGTCGAGATAGAGGTTTGCTACGTCTTTGATGAACCATCCGTTGTCATCATTGGTGATTTCGTGGAATTTTGCTTCAAGGAGCTTTTCTGCCTCTTCTATCTTGTATTGGTAAATGAGTAGTTCGGCTTTGATGTAGATATAGTCGGGATCGTCTTCGGCTTCAATCATACTGACGTAGTATTCTGCCTCTTTGAGGTTGTCGTTCTGGAGTGCATTTCTTGCCATGAAGACATTGGGCAGGGTGGCGTTTGGGAAGAGGTCTATAGCGTTTTGTGCCACTTCCATGGCTTTGTCCATTTGGTCTGTCAACCGATAGTAGTCTGCAATGTCTATGAGGTCGTCTGCATCAAAGAAGGGCGGCATCCCTTTGGATGCTGCCTCTTCGTATGCTTTGAGCATTTCTCTGAACTCTGGGTCGTTGAAGAATTTGTCGTCAGTCAATAGCATTTAAATTGCCTTGTTTCTTATTTGTTTTTCTTTGCCCAGTTGTCTTTTAATCCTACTGTACGGTTGAAGACAAGGTGTCCGGGTTTAGAATCTTCATCGGGTGTGAAATAGCCGATACGTTGGAACTGCAGGAAGTCTCCAGGTTGTTTCTCTTCAAGGAATTTCTCTACATAACAGTTGTTGAGCACGGTGAGAGATTCTGGGTTGAGAAGTTCGCGGAAGTCGCGTTCATCAGCACCAGGGTTTTCTACGGAGAACAGTCTGTCGTAGAGTCTTACTTCTGCTTTGATGCAGTGGCCGGCACTTACCCAATGGAGTGTGCCTTTGACCTTTCTGTCTGCTCCCGCCATTCCGCTCTTGCTTTCTGGATCGTACTCTGCATAGATTTCTTCAATCTCTCCTGCTTCGTTTTTCTTGCATCCTGTGCAGGCGATGATGTATGCGTTTTTGAGTCTCACCTCTTTTCCTGGTGTCATACGGAAGAATTTCTTGGGTGCATCTTCCATGAAGTCTTCGCGCTCAATCCAAAGTTCGCGGCTGAAGGTGATGTTGTGTGTACCGTCTGCCTCGTTCTCTGGGTTATTGATAGCTGTGAGTTCTTCTGTCTGTCCTTCAGGATAGTTGGTGATGATAAGCTTTACAGGGTTGAGCACGGCAGACACTCTGCATGCTTTTTTGTTAAGGTCTTCACGTACAGCTGCTTCAAGGAGAGCGTAGTCGTTGAGTGCGTCAAACTTAGTGTATCCGATGGAGTTGATGAAGTTTCTGATACTTTGTGCAGAGTATCCTCTTCTTCTCATTCCGCAAACGGTTGGCATTCGTGGATCATTCCATCCGCTGACGAGGTTTTCGTCAACGAGTGCTTTAAGTTTGCGTTTTGACATGACGGTATAAGTGAGGTTGAGTCTGTTGAACTCAATCTGTCTTGGGCGGTATTCTGTCTGCCCTTCTTTTTCTTGCAGGAAGTCCACGAATTTGTCGTAGAGTGGGCGGTGAGGCACGAATTCGAGGGTACAGATGGAGTGTGTAACCCCTTCAAAATAGTCGCTCTGTCCGTGTGCGAAGTCGTACATGGGGTATGCATGCCATTTTGTTCCTGTTCTGTGGTGAGGAATCTGAATGATTCTGTAGATGATGGGGTCGCGGAAGTGCATGTTGGGGTTTGCCATGTCGAGTTTGGCTCTGAGCACCATAGAACCCTCTACGGCTTCCGGCGTATTCATTTGTTTGAAGAGCTTGAGGTTCTCCTCTATGGGTCTGTCGCGGAACGGACTTGGCTGTCCAGGCTGTGTGGGCGTTCCTTTCTGTTCTGCAATTTGTTCAGATGTCTGTTCGTCCACGTATGCCATTCCTTTTTCTATGAGCCAAATGGCGAATTCCCACAGTTTATCGAAGTAGTCGGATGCATAATACACATTTCCCCAGTTAAATCCGAGCCACTTGATGTCGTTCATGATGTTTTCGACATACTCTGTGTTTTCTTTAGTGGGGTTGGTGTCATCGAATCGGAGGTTGCAAATTCCGTTGTATTTTTCTGCTACTCCGAAGTCCATGCAGATGGCCTTGGCGTGTCCGATGTGTATGTATCCGTTAGGTTCCGGTGGGAATCGTGTCTGTATGCGTTTGCCATTTTTGCCCTCTGCGAGGTCGTTTTCTACAATCTGTTCAACGAAGCTAATGCTTTTTTTCTCTTCGTTCTCTGTTGTTGTTTTCTCTTCAGTCATATTATGTGATACGTTTTTGTTTTCTTTTTGTTGGAGCAGTCTATGCTACATGTGTGATATAGTGATGTTTGTTAGCTTGACGGCTATAGTTTGCCCTTCGTTTGCAAAGATACAATAGAAATCTCTAAAATCTCAAGAAAAGCGGTAAAAAATGTGGAATTAGGTCGAAAACATGTTATATATCATATAAAAATATTTGTGTTAGTTAAAAAAAAGAAGTACCTTTGCAGACGTTATCCTGAATACAATCTTTTTACCTTAAAAGGACTAATACCTGTTTCGTGATGTCTCTGCTGTGAAGTTGGGACATCGCTTTTTTTTTGTATTGGCAAGATGACGTTATGTGGGTGAGTATATTGTTAATACAGGGGCATTTGAATATTTTTTCCTGTTCCGAGATGTTGGGCCATTATAATGTGGCTGCGAAAGTGAGGTAAAACGAGAGTTCTGTTAAAAGGAATGTGGCTCCGCAGCAATCGCCCGTATATCCCTGCAATTTGCGGTTCATCAGCAGATAGAGCAGATAGAATACAATACACGGAACGGCAACCAGCACTTCTATCGATGAAAATGGAACGGCAAACCATTGGTTCATCATCCAGCCCCAACCTACTAAGGGCATTAGTCCGGTGAGAGCCAGTCGGAGACCAGCCTGGAGTCCGTATTTTACATAAACGGTTTTAGATTTAGCCTCTTCCTCTTTACGGGCATAGGGTAGAAACATGATGAGTTGACCGCTTACCATCTTACAAAATGGGTCGGCTGCAAGAATTGTCGAAGCAAGAAGAAGTGTTGAAGCGGAATCGGCATTATCCAAAGCGAAGGAAGGCGTGAGGGTGGTTATTTCATGATCTCCGATGGCGAGAAGTGTAGTGGCGAGTAGTGCAAAATAAAGAATCAGTCCCAAAACTCCGTATGTGCCTATATGTGAGTCTTTCATGATGGAAAGGATGCGTTCACGGTTGTAACCACCTCCGAAACCGTCAAGAAAGTCTGCAAGACCATCTTCGTGGAGCGCCCCTGTGGTGAGGATTCGTGCGATGATGGCTAATAATACCGCTACGGGCAAGGTGAACCATGCGCTTGTTATATAGAATGTTAGAGCCATGATTCCGCCTGTGAGCCATCCGGCCAAAGGCCAGTATTCCACAACGTGCTGATAACATGCTTTGGAGGGTGAACACAGTCGCCAGAAAGGCAGCCGGGTGAAGAAGATGAGTGCTGCCATAGGAGTCTCCCACCATTTTGTTTGGTCTATGCGAAGTCTCATGATTGTTGTTTTTTTCGATGGTTAGAAATATTTGGTGATGTGTGCATTATCGAAATTATTCATCTCCTGCATCATCCGTACGCTACTCTCCAAAATGCCAAAGGAACAAAGTGCTCCTGTGCCTTCTCCCAGTCTCAGACCAAGATTCAATAGTGGCTGCACTCCCATACTGTCAAGCAGAAGTTTGTGGCCGCTTTCGTCACCACAATGGGCAAATACCATGTATTGTTTGGCTTGTGGGTAGAGTTTGCTTGCGGCCAAGGCACATGCAGACATGATGAATCCGTCTATTAATATAATAAGGTGTAATTCTGCCGCACGCAACATGGCTCCAATGGCTGCCACCATTTCGAATCCGCCGAAATAACGTATTACCTCCCATGCATCCTCTTCCTGACCTCCATTGGCTTTGAATCTGTTTACTGCCTCGTTCAGTACCTCGTATTTATGATTGATGCCCGCTGTATTGAGTCCTGCGCCAGCTCCGATGCAGGTGTTGAGTGGCAGATGGGCAAACAGGCTCATCCATATGCTGCTTGGCGATGTGTTGGCGATGCCCATTTCTCCTATAGAAATCACCTGGCAACCTTCTTTCTGACAGCAATCCACCATGTCGCGGCCTATGCCGAGTGCTTGTTCCATTTCTTCCTGACTCATGGCCGCTTCATGCAAGAAATTGTTAGTGCCCCAAGCGATTTTGCGTGGAATGATACCTTCTATAGATGAAAGGTCGTAATCCACTCCGACGTCGATAATCTTCAAGTCGAAACCGTATTGTCGGCAGAACATATTGACTCCGCCTCCGCCACGTGTGAAGTTTATCATCTGTTGCCAAGTCACTTCGCGTGGCGAGACGCTTACTCTTTCGCGCTCAATACCATGGTCTGCACCAAATAGCAAGTGACTGGGATGATGCAGGGTGGGCGATAGTGTCTGTTCTATCAAGCATATCTGTAATGCGAGTTCTTCCAAGCGGCCCAATGAGCCTTTGGGTTTGTTAAGATTGTCGATTTTCGACTGAATGGTAGGACGAAGTGAATCGTCGAGAGGATAAATATTAAATGTTGTCATTTGATTTTTACTGAAATTCCACTAACCATCAGAATTACCTCGTCGGCCTTTGAAGCCACATATTGGTTGAACCATCCCAGTAGATCTGTAAATTTGCGTTGCACGGCATTGGCACTTACTCCACCCGATCCAATTTCGTTGGTTACGAAAATGAATGTGGCATTTTGACTCACCAAGCGGTCAAATTCCTGTTTCAGTTTGTCGAGCACTACGTCAACCTCCTCTGCTTCGCAGAAGAAATTAGTGGCCCAAAGCGTCAGGCAGTCCACCAAAACCACACGTCCTGAAAAATCGTGACGACTCAGTGCGCGTTCCTCTTCTATATTAGTCCATTGTGGTCCACGACGCTCCTGATGGCGACGTACACGCTCGCGAAACTCATCGTCCCAAATATGGGCTGTGGCCAGATAAACAGGGTTTTCGCTGAGTGTTAACGCCAATTGCTCTGCTTTTTCACTTTTTCCAGACCGTTGGCCTCCGGTGATAAGGATTATTCTGCTCATAAAATGCAAAATTAAAATAAATTCTTCAATAAATTGTTCTTTTCGATGGAAAAATTTGTCTATTCGTAGAGTTTTCTTAGGAAATGTTTGGTAGTTATTTTTTTTTTTTGTTACTTTGCAGCTCGAAACTTAAGTAATTAAACGTTACAACATATTATATAATCATTAAAAACGATGAAAAAAGTATTTTTAATGCTTGCCGTAGCAGCTTTTTCTGCACAGGCAATCTCTGCTCAGACTGTAGAGGAAAGTGAGAATCAGGACAACTGGTATGTAGGTATCAAGGCTGGTGCGAGTGCAAAGGCCACAGGTGTTTCAGTATTCAACAACATTAACCCTTCTGCCGGAATTCGTGTAGGCCGCTGGTTTACTCCAGTATTCGGTCTCGCCGTTGAAAGCGACGCTTATGCCCGTACACGTGGATTCGGTAGCTACAGTACATTGGTTCGTGCGCTCAACACTTCAGTACTCGGTACTACAAACTTCAGCAATTGGTTTGGCGGATACAAAGGCGAGCCTCGCAACTTTGAGGTAATCGGTGTTTATGGACTCGGTTGGGGTCACGCTTTCGGTACCTCTAACGAGCGTGAAGGTCAGGACAACGATGTACTGACATCTAAGATTGGTCTTGATTTCGCTTTCAACCTTGGCGCAAACAAGGCTTGGCAGCTCTATATTGAACCAAACCTCGTGTATGGTCTCAATGCAGATGGTCAGGACATCAAGTACAACTTCGGTGCCGCAGCCTTCGGAGTTAACGTTGGTTTGAACTATAAGTTCGGTAACACCAATGGTACTCACAATTTCAAAATCGCACAGCTCCGTGACCAGGCCGAAATCGATGGTCTGAATGCCAAGATTAACGAGCTCCGTGCTGAAAATGCTAACAAGGACAACAAGATTGCTGCTGATGGCCGTACCATCGCTGACCTTCAGGCTCAGCTCGCTGCTGAAAAGAGCAAGCAGCCTGAGGTGAAAGTCGTTAAGGAAAACAATACTCAGCTCCAGCCAATCGTCATCTTCGGTCAGGGCAAGAGCACCATCGACGCAGCTCAGTATGCAAGCATCGAAATGGTTGCTAAGTACATGCGTAATCACAAGAATTCTAAGATTATCGTTCGTGGCTACGCTTCACCAGAAGGAAGTGCAGAAATCAACGAGAAGATTTCTATCGCACGTGCTAACGCTGTGAAGAACGCTCTTGTTAAGCGTTACAAGATTGCGGCCAGCCGCATCACTACTGAGGGTCTCGGTGCAACCGACAAACTCTCAGAGGAGATTGACTTCAACCGCGTAGCTATGTTCTTCGATACTACTAAGTAATAAGAACTCAGCATTTAGCGACAAATAAACAGTCCGTCTTGTGGAGTATTTTCTGCAAGACGGATTTCTTTGATTATAACTTTGAGACATCTGTACTTCTGTCGCTTTCTGAATAGTGAAATGCCTAAAGTATTACCCTAGAACGTCCTTTCTTCTTCCCAACTATCTCCTATTATTGTCCCAAATCTGATGGGACTTACTTGGGATTTACTTAGGACTTACTTATGACTCGGTTTTTAGGAATATTATGCCTTTCTATGAATGGGTCAATCCCGAATGCATCCCGAATGCATCCCGAATGCATCCCGAATGCATCCCGAATGAAAATATAGTGAAGGCCTCATTAAAAAACGACTGAAATCTCGCATGCAAAACTTTGTTTGTTTAAAATGACGGACAACGTTATCATTTTTGAGAAATAATGTGTAACTTTGCATCCGAACTTAAAAACAATATACACTTATGACAACTATTCAAATCATCAAAACAACATTATTGGCTTTTGTTGCCCTCTTTGGAATGCAAACCATAAAGGCTGCAGAGCGATTTGTGAATTTCAATCAAGGAGACCTGCTCCTTAACCCACAAAAGCAAGTAACCATCACAACGGATGAAGTAGATTTTAAAGCCGTTGATATTGCCGTACATGCTTTGGCAGCAGACTTCGGGCGAGTAACAGGACAAGATGCCGTGCTTCAACATCAGGCAGATGCAAAGATTATAGTGGGAACTATAGGGCACTCTAAATTTATTGACCAACTCGCAAAGAAAAAACTTATCGATGCAACACAACTTAAAGGAAAACGCGAGAAGTTTATCATCACAACCGTAGGAAAACAACTCATTATTGCAGGAAGCGACAGAAGAGGTACTGTCTATGGAATCTATGAACTTTCTGCACAGATGGGTGTGTCGCCTTGGTACTATTGGGCTGACGTGCCTACTGAAAGACATGACGAGATCTATGTCAACCGAGGAATATATACTGACGGAGAACCGGCTGTTGCTTACCGAGGAATCTTCCTCAACGATGAAGCACCGTGTCTTTCTACATGGATTAAAAATACATTTGGTACTAATTATGCAGACCACCATTTCTATGAGCGCGTCTTTGAACTTGTGCTCCGACTGAAAGGAAACATGATGTGGCCTGCCATGTGGATGTGGTCGTTCTATGCAGACGATCCTGCCAACGAGAAAACGGCCAACGATATGGGTATTGTCATGAGTACCTCACATCATGAACCAATGGCAAGAAACCATCAGGAATATGCACGTAAAAGAGCAGAGTGGGGACCATGGAACTATAATACCAATAAAACAAAGTTGCAGCAGTTCTTCCGTGAAGGCATCGAGCGCATGAAAGGAACCGAGCAGCTCGTAACCATAGGAATGAGAGGCGATGGCGACGAAGCCATGAGCGACGAAGCCGATACGCGACTCATGCAGCAGATTATTGCAGACCAGCGAAAGATTATTGCAGACGTAACAGGAAAGAAAGCAAGTGAAACGCCCCAAGTCTGGGCGCTCTATAAAGAGGTGCTTGACTATTATGACAAAGGAATGAAAGTTCCTGAAGACGTTATTCTTCTCCTTTGTGACGATAACTGGGGAAATGTGCGTAGAGTACCGAATGCACAAGAACGCAAGCATAAAGGAGGATGGGGACTCTATTACCACGTGGATTATGTGGGAGCACCGAGAAATTCTAAATGGCTCAACGTCACTCCTATGCAGAATATGTGGGAGCAACTCACTTTAGCCTACGAAAACGGAATACAGGCGATGTGGATTCTCAATGTTGGCGACCTTAAGCCAATGGAATTTCCCATCTCTATGTTTATGGATATGGCTTGGAATCCAAGAAAATACGATGTCAACAATATCACAGAGCATGCCCGCCAGTTCTGTCTTCAACAGTTTGGAGCAAAACAGGCAGACGAAGCAGCCCGTCTGCTCAATATCGTCTGCAAACTCAACGGACGATGCACGGCAGAAATGATGGATGCGAATACCTATAATATAAATACAGGTGAATGGAAACAAGTGGTCGATGAATACGCAACTCTTGAGCGCGATGCACTCAGACAGTATCTCACACTCGACGAGAACCAGCGCGATGCTTATCAGCAAATCATACTCTTCCCGATACAAGCCATGGGTAATATCCATCAAATGTATTATGCGCAAGCCATGAACCGTAAACTCTTCAAAGAGGGAAATCCTGATTGTAATCTTTGGGCAGATCGCGTAGAACAGGCGTTTAAGCGCGATTCTACACTTTGTGCTGATTATAACCTCAAAATGGCAGGTGGAAAATGGAATGGAATGATGATTCAGAAACATATCGGTTACACTTCATGGAACGATGACTTCCCGGCAGACAGGATGCCAGAAGTGAAACGCATTGAAAATCCGACAAACGGAGGATATGTGTTTACAGAAGCAAATGGAGTGGTAGTCATGGAAGCAGAACACTACTATGCCGCATCTGATGCATCAGAAGCAAAATGGACTATCATACCAGACATGGGACGCACAAGAAGCGGAGTTACCCTAATGCCTTATACCAAAGGTGTGGAAGGGGCAAGCCTGACCTATCGATTCCGTATGCCAAACGGAGTGAAGAGTCCACTCAAAATACACATCGTAGTGAAATCCACCCTCGACTATCTTAACAAAGGCGGACTTACTTATAGTGTGCAACTCGATCAAGGAGAGGTTCAAACAGTCAACTTCAACCACAATCTCAATGAGAAAAAGGAAAATATCTATTCCATCTATTACCCAACCGTGGCAAGAAGAGTAGTGGAAAGTATTGTTACACTCCCAGTAGTAGAAGGCGAATTCCATACCCTGACAATCAAACCTAACGATCCTGCCATCGTCTTCGAAAAAATCGTCGTTGACGCAGGAGGATACAAACCGTCGTACCTCTTCATGAATGAAAGTACATGCAAAATTGATGCAAGTCAAAAATAAAGCGGCTCTATGAAATTATGTCAAAAAAGTGCATAAATCATACAGAGATTAAATGTATCTTTGCACTCAGAAAACATACATAGGTACGAATCAAAGGTAAAGAGATTGTTAAGGAAACGAAAGCGAGCCGATGGAAACTACGGCTCGCTTTTTTCTGTAATTCACTATGAAACTTTCAATTTATAAGCAAAAACCGAAAAACCTCTAATGTTTCGTTGGTGATTAGGCGAAAAAAGTGTAACTTTGCAACTCAATATGGTGAGATGGTGGAGAAAATCCACATAAAAAGGAATAAACAAACAAACTAAATAGATATGAAACACCAATTACGCAGTGCAGTATGCACAGAAGGAAGAAGAATGGCTGGAGCCAGAGCTCTTTGGGTGGCTACAGGAATGAAACATGAGCAATTTGGAAAACCGATCATTGCCGTTGTCAATTCGTTCACCCAGTTTGTACCCGGACATACGCATCTGCACGAAATAGGACAAATCGTAAGGGAAGAAATAGAGAAAATGGGATGCTATGCTGCCGAATTCAATACAATTGCTATTGATGACGGAATTGCAATGGGACATGACGGTATGCTCTATTCTTTGCCCTCAAGAGATATTATTGCCGACTCGGTAGAGTATATGGTCAATGCACATAAAGCAGATGCAATGATCTGCATCTCAAATTGTGATAAAGTGACTCCTGGAATGCTCATGGCTTCCATGCGACTCAATATCCCTACAGTATTCTGTTCCGGTGGACCTATGGAAGCTGGAAAATGGAGAGGTGAAAATGCAGACCTTATTACTGCCATGATCAAAGGAGCTGATAATTCTATAAGCGATGAAGAACTGCAGCAAATAGAACAATGTGCATGTCCAGGATGCGGTAGCTGCTCTGGAATGTTTACTGCAAATTCCATGAACTCGCTGACAGAAGCCATAGGACTCTCATTGCCAGGAAATGGAACAATCCTCGCTACACATGAACGACGCATAGAACTCTTCAGAAAGGCAGCAAGACAGATTGTAAAGAATGCTTTGGCCTATTACGAAGATGGAGACGAGAGCGTTCTGCCTAGAAATATCGCAACCAGAAAAGCGTTCCTCAATGCCATGACACTCGATATTGCTATGGGAGGATCTACCAATACAGTACTTCATCTGTTGGCTGTGGCACAAGAGGCTGGCGCAGATTTTACAATCAAGGATATTGATGCATTGAGTCGCAAAACTCCTTGCTTGTGTAAACTTGCTCCAAATACGCAAAAGTATAGCGTTCAGGAATGTAATAGAGCAGGAGGAATCCTCGGAATACTCAACGAACTCAATAAAGGTGGACTCATTGACGGAACAGCGGCGCGTGTGGATGGAATGACACTCGATGAAGCAATGAAGAAATATGATGTTGCCAATCAACCTGAAATCTATTTCTCAGCACCGGGACAACGTTTCAGTACAAAGATGGGTTCTCAAAACGAGCAATATCCGACTCTCGATGTTGATCGTGAGAATGGATGCATACGTGATATTGAACATGCCTATACCAAAGATGGAGGATTGGCTGTACTCTTCGGAAATATAGCTCAGGATGGATGCGTTGTGAAAACAGCAGGTGTCGATGAGGCTCTTTGGCATTTTGAAGGTCCCGCTGTGGTCTTCGACTCACAGGATGATGCCTGCGAGGGAATTCTCGGAGGAAAAGTCAAAAAAGGTGATTGTGTAGTCATCACACACGAGGGTCCGAAGGGTGGTCCTGGAATGCAGGAAATGCTCTATCCTACATCATACATTAAGAGCATGCACATGGGTAAAGAGTGTGCACTTATTACCGACGGACGATTCAGCGGAGGCACGTCAGGATTAAGCATCGGACACATTTCTCCTGAGGCCGCTGCAGGTGGAAATATTGGAAAGATAAAGGATGGAGACATCATAGAAATAGATATTCCAAACCGCAGAATCAACGTGAAACTTTCAGAAAAGGAGCTTGCTGCAAGACCACAACAGCCGTTGAAGAGAAACAGACAAGTGTCGAAAGCCCTTCGCGCCTATGCGCAGAGCGTTTCATCGGCAGATAAAGGTGGAGTGAGAATAATCGACTGAAAATAACGGCAAAGGAAGCCGCGACGATGATTAAATGAAAGAAATAGAGAATAGTATGGAAAAAATAAAAGGAAGTGAAGCGTTGATGCTTGCATTAAAGAATGAAGGGGTAACAACAATCTTTGGTTACCCTGGAGGTTCTATCATGCCTGTCTATGATGCACTCTACGACTATACAAGAGGTGAAAAAAAAGCCTTTGATCATATTCTTGTCAGACACGAACAAGGAGCTGCGCATGCTGCAGAAGGCTATGCAAGGGTTAGCGGAGAGGTTGGAGTATGCTTGGTCACAAGTGGACCAGGTGCAACAAACACGCTGACTGGTGTGGCTGATGCTATGCTCGACTCAACTCCTATTGTGGTTATTGCCGGACAGGTTCCTATCGGAGCGTTGGGAACCGATGCCTTCCAAGAGGTGGATCTTGTGGGATTGGCTCAGCCCATCTCGAAATGGAGCTATCAAATCAGACATGCGGAGGATATTGCATGGGCGGTAAGTCGCGCATTCTATATTGCAAGAAGCGGAAGACCTGGACCTGTCGTACTCGACTTTCCTAAAAACGCACAAACGGAAGACGTCGAGTTTGTACCTCAAAAAGTTGACTATGTTCGCTCGTATGTGGCTTATCCTAAACTCAACAAAGAGGCGGTGGCAGAAGCCGCTCGTATGATTAACGAAGCAAAACGTCCCCTTGCCTTGGTTGGACAAGGCGTAGAACTCGGACATGCTCAGCAAGAACTGCTGAATTTCTTGGAAAAAACCGATATTCCTGCAGGACGTACCATGCTTGGACTTAGTGCTTTGCCTTCCAATCATCCGCTTAATGTTGGTATGTTGGGAATGCATGGAAACTATGCTGTCAATCTGAAAGAACAGGAATGTGATGTTCTTATTGCCATCGGAATGCGATTCAGCGACCGTGTAACGGGTAATCTAAAAACATATGCCAAACAGGCAAAAATCATTCACCTCGATATTGACAAAAGTGAAATTGACAAGAATGTGAAAGCTGATGTGGCTATCATTGCCGACTGCAAAGAATCTCTTCCGGCATTGACGGCTCTTGTTAATAAAGCCAATCATAAAGAATGGCGCGATTCTTTCCTGCCACTTCATGAGCAGGAACGCAAGCGAGTGATAGAACCCGCCATACATCCTACAGAAGGCCCTCTTCTGATGGGTGAAGTCGTGAATGCTGTGGCAGAAAATACTCCAGATGATGCTGTCCTTGTAACCGATGTGGGTCAAAACCAGCTCTTTGCAACCCGCTATTTTAAATATCATCACAAAAGAAGTATCTGTACAAGTGGTGGACTTGGAACTATGGGGTATGGAATGCCTGCCGCTATAGGAGCAACTTTTGGAGCTCTTGGCCGTATGGTTTGTTGTTTTATGGGTGACGGAGGATTCCAAATGTGCATAGAAGAATTGGGTACGATTATGGAACAGCAAGCCCCAGTAAAGATGATTCTCATGAATAATCATTATCTTGGAAATGTACGCCAGTGGCAGGATATGTTCTGGCACAGAAGACAATCGTTTACCAAAATGATGAATCCGTGCTACGAACTCATCGCGCAAGGATACGGCATCCCTTATGAGGCAGTTACAGACCGTGCACGTTTGGCACAAGCTATAAAGAAAATGGCAGAAACTGACGGACCTTATATTCTGGAATGTGCTATTCTGGAAGATGATAATGTGTTACCGATGACACCTCCGGGACTTAGTGTCGATGATATGATGCTCGACGTTCAGGTTTAATAAAAACAAGTAAGCGAACGTTCTCCAAATGTAAACAGAATAAAAGGAAATAAGATGAACGATAAAACATTATATACATTGTTGGTCTATTCAGAGAATATTGCTGGTATTCTCAACCAGATAACTGCTGTGTTTACTCGAAGACAAGTTAATATCGAAAGTTTGAATGTATCGCCCTCAAGTATTGAAGGCGTTCACAAATATACTATTACAGCCTGGAGTGATGAAGACCAAATTACTAAGATTACTAAGCAAATTGAAAAGAAAATAGATGTGGTGAAGGCTAACTATTTTACAGACGATCAGCTGTTTATACGAGAAACCGCATTCTATAAACTTTCAACGGAAATGGTATTCGGAAATCCAGAAATCTGCCAGGTTATTCGACGCTCAGATGCTAGTATTACTGAGGTTAATCCTACCTATGTTATCGTGATGAAATTCGGTATTACTGAAGATATCCTTAAATTGTATCATACACTCAACGACTATGGATGTGTATTGCAATATACGAGAAGTGGACGTATTGCGGTGACCCGATCAACACAAGAACAGGTTAGTGAATTCCTTGATGAAAGAGAAAATAATCATGTTTAGAAACCGCATTTGCAGATAATAATGCAAATAACGAGAGGCAAAATACATAATTATTGGTAGATCATTAAAAGAGATATATTGATGGACAGTCAAGATAATAAGACTATAGGAAAGATTGGAAGATATCAGTTCCTTGCAGAACCTTTCCATTGTGATTATAGTGGCCGTTTGTTTATGGGACATCTTGGAAATCATTTACTTAATGCAGCAGACTTTCATTCTACCGACCGAGGGTTCGGTATGCGCTATCTGATGAAAGCAAAGCGAGCATGGGTATTGTCCCGATTAGCAATAGAAATGGAAGAAATGCCATTTCAATACACACCATTCACAGTTGAGACATGGGTGGAGGGTGCAATGCGCTATTTCACACAGCGAAACTTTGCCGTTAGCGGTAAAGATGAACAGGGAAATCAAAAAATATATGGCTATGGACGCTCTATATGGGCAATGATTGATGTTGATAACCGCCAACCTACTGATATACTTGCTGTCAACGACGGAGCTATCCAACAATGGATAGAAACAGAAAAGGAATGTCCGATAGATAAAGGAGGAAGGGTGAAAATGACCAATCAAGCACAATATGTGCGTACCATAGACACCTATTATAATGATGTAGATATCAACGGACACGTCAACTCTGTGAAATATATAGAACATGTTCTTGATTTATGGCCTATTGACTGGTATCGGACACACCGAATCAAACGCTTTGAAATAGCATATGTGGCTGAGGCACATGCAGGTGACAAACTTTCGTTCTATCGAGAGAATGGTGCGGATGAAAACGAATTCTGCATACGAATTTGCAAAGACGATGGCATAGAAGTATGTAGAAGTAAAGTTAAATTTGTAAAAGATTGAAAGAAAATTTGGTTGTTTGGTGATAATTTGTTATCTTTGCAGCCAGAAAAGAAATAGTTAATCCATTGGCGTCGCTTCGAGTAAGCGAGGTGTTGGACCAACAAGACGACTGCTCTCGTGAGGGCGGGCATGGTTCAAGTGGACATGTACAACACATTAAACAATTTGCATATATGGCAGAAATGAATTTTGGTGGCGTAGTAGAAACAGTTGTCACCAGCAAAGAATTCTCACTCGAGAAAGCACGTGAAGTTTTGAAAGATGAAGTAATCGCAGTTATTGGCTACGGTATTCAGGGACCTGGACAGGCTTGTAACCTGCGCGACAATGGTTTCAATGTCATTGTTGGACAGCGTCAGGGTAAAACTTATGACAAGGCCGTTGCTGATGGTTGGGTACCAGGCCAGACCCTTTTCTCTATTGAAGAGGCTGCTGAAAAGGGTACTATCCTTTGCATGTTGCTTTCAGATGCAGGTCAGATTCAGGTATGGCCTAATATTAAGAAATATCTGAAACCCGGTAAGACATTATATTATAGTCATGGTTTTGCAATCAACTGGAGCGACCGCACTGGTGTGGTTCCACCAAAAGATGTTGATGTAATCATGGTTGCACCTAAGGGATCTGGTACTTCTCTTCGTACCATGTTCTGTGAAGGTCGCGGTCTGAACTGTTCATATGCAGTATATCAGGATGCAAGTGGTAAGGCAAAAGAGAAGACCATCGCATTCGGTATTGGTATTGGAGCTGGTTATCTCTTTGAGACAACATTCCAACGTGAAGCTACTAGTGACTTGACTGGTGAGCGCGGTTCACTGATGGGTGCTATACAGGGACTTCTTCTTGCTCAGTATGAAGTATTGCGCGAGAACGGACATACTCCTTCAGAAGCATTCAATGAGACAGTTGAAGAACTTACCCAAAGCCTTGGCCCGTTGTTCGGTGAAAAGGGTATGGATTGGATGTATGCTAACTGCTCTACAACCGCACAGCGTGGTGCTCTCGATTGGGCTCCTCGTTTCCATGATGCAATAAAACCTGTTATGGAGTGGCTCTACTATTCTGTTAAGACTGGTAATGAAGCACAGATTTCAATTGATGCTAACTCAAAGCCTGATTATCGTGCCGGCTTGGAGAAAGAGCTTGAAGCTATGCGCAATCAGGAAATGTGGCGTGCAGGTGTGACTGTTCGCAAACTCCGTCCTGAAAACCAGGAAGACTAAGAGGTCATTCTTTTAGAATAGAAAGAATTTATTTGATATTGGACCGTTACCCTCGACCAAGGGTAACGGTTTTTTTCCATCTGAAGATGAGCGCATAAGATAAATGTCTTTTATTGGTATCTTAGTTAAGAAAAGCTCATCTATAGCATTATATCTCAAAATAATTCATTAACTTTGCATGCAGTTTTTAAATGATACTCTAACAAAAACAATTTTTAAGATAATGAATACGCTCAATCGTCTCTTTGGATTTAATCCTGCAACAATGTCGCTGAAAAAAGAACTGCTCGGTGGCATTACTACCTTCCTTACAATGGCTTATATTCTTGCCGTACAACCGTCTATACTCAGCAATGCAGGAATGGATGCAGGAGCTGTTTTCACAGCAACGGTGCTCTCCTCTTTGGTAGCTACCATCGTTATGGCTCTTTATGCTAAATTGCCTTTTGCACTGGCCCCTGCAATGGGACTGAATGCATTTTTTGTCTATACCATTGTCTTGAAGATGGGATATTCTTGGCAATTCGGACTTACGGCCGTTTTTATTGAAGGCGTAATTTTTATTCTTTTGACCATTGCAGGCCTACGTAACAAGATTGTTTATGCCATGCCAATACAACTTAGAAAGGCAATATCACCAGGTATCGGGTTGTTTATTGCTTTTATAGGTCTTCAACAGGCTGGCATTATTGTTCATAGTGACGCAACACTTGTTACACTTGGCGATCTTCATACAACGCCAGTTTTAGTCGCTCTTTTCGGTATTGTTATTAGTGCAGTTCTTATGGTGAGAAATGTTACTGGAGGATTGTTGATAGGCATTCTTGCAACAACAGCCATCGGAATTCCTTTGGGAGTAACAGATGTGCAACATGTTAAAACAATTGTAGATACTCCACCGAGTCTTGCCCCTGTATTCTGTAAAATGGATTGGCAGAATATCTTCACACCTGATATGGCGATTTGTGTGTTTACTCTCCTGTTTATGGATATGTTCGACACATTAGGTACACTTATCGGTGTAGGTAATAGAACAGGATTTGTAGAAAAAGACGGAACGATGCACGGCATGAACAGAGCTTTTTTTGCTGATGCTGTTGGAACAACGTTTGGTGCAATCGTTGGAACATCTACAGTCTCGACCTATGTAGAGAGTGCTGCAGGTGTGAACGTTGGTGGTCGTAGCGGACTTACTGCTATGACAACTGCCGTTTGTTTTATGCTTGCGCTTTTCTTTGCCCCTTTGTTCCTCTTGATTCCCTCTCAGGCAACAGCACCGGCAATGATTATGGTTGGAGTCTTTATGATGGTTGGCGTCCGTGATATTGATTTTCATGATTATGCGAAAGCAATTCCTTGTTTTATCTGCATTATTATGATGTCTCTATGTTACAGTATTTCCGATGGTATTCTTCTTGGACTCATCACTTGGGTTATGGTACATGCATTTAGTGGTAAATACCGTGATTTGTCAATAGGTTCTGTTATCCTTGCCCTTCTGTTTATAATGAAGTATATGTTCTTATAAGCGATTTAGTTCAGGAAATGTTAGTAGAACATGACGAAAACTATAAAATAATGATGAATATGAAAAAAATTATATGTGATCTTGTGGTGAAGAGTGTTGATCACATCAGTTCGAAACATGTGCTGATTAAATTGACACACGAAGAACCTTTACCTGAAATGTTTCCCGGACAATTTGTCGAAGTAAGTATGGAAGGTGTTGATGGCGTTTTGCTTCGCCGTCCAATCTCAATTAATTTTGTAGATAGAACGAATAATGAACTCTGGCTTATGGTGGCAATGGTCGGCAAGGGCACACGCTACTTAGGACAGGTACAAGTGGGGGATGTTGTCAATTGCGTATTGCCTCTGGGTAATAGTTTTACTATGCCCAATAAGTCCTCAGAACGCCTGCTTCTTGTAGGTGGAGGAGTGGGAGTGGCTCCATTGTTATATATGGGTGCAGAAATGAAACGCTTGGGAGTAGAACCGACATTTCTGCTTGGTGCACGTTCCAAGGGAGACTTGTTAGAATTAGATCTTTTCAGTCATTATGGCCGTGTTTGTATTACAACGGAAGATGGAACTGAAGGAGAAAAAGGGTTTGTAACCAATCACTCGATTTTAAAGAAAGAAACATTTGATAGAATAGTTACCTGTGGTCCTAAACCCATGATGATGGCTGTGGCACGATATGCTTCTCAAGCAAATGTTGAGTGTGAAGCGTCATTGGAGAATATGATGGCGTGCGGTCTTGGAGCTTGTCTCTGTTGTGTAGAGAAAACAGTAAAGGGTAATCTTTGTGTCTGCAAAGATGGTCCTGTATTTAATGTAAAACAATTGTTATGGCAGATCTGAAAGTGAATATAGGCCATCTGGCACTTAAAAATCCAGTAATGACGGCCTCGGGAACATTTGGCTATGGATTAGAGTTTGCAGACTTTATTCCCCTTGACGGTTTAGGAGGATTCATCGTTAAAGGTACCACGTTGAAAGCACGTGAAGGTAATGATTATCCGCGTATGGCAGAAACTCCCAGTGGTATGCTCAATTGTGTAGGATTGCAAAATAAGGGTGTGGATTATTTCTGCCAGCACATCTATCCCCAACTTAAGGATATAAATACTAACGTCATTGTAAATGTTAGCGGTTCGTCACCAGACGATTATGCAGAATGTGCTTCGCGCATTGACGCTCTTGACAATATTCCAGCAATAGAACTCAATATTTCTTGTCCCAATGTCAAGGATGGAGGAATGGCTTTTGGCGTAACTTGCGCTGGGGCAGAGAGTGTGGTAAAAGCTGTACGTGAACGTTATCATAAAACGTTAATAGTGAAACTTTCGCCTAATGTTACAAATATAGCCGACATTGCTCGTGCTTGTGAAGCACAGGGCGCAGACAGTGTTTCGCTTATTAATACATTGATGGGAATGGCCATTGATATAGAAAAACGTCGTCCTGTACTCAGTATCGGTACTGGTGGCTTGAGCGGTCCTGCGGTTAAACCTGTTGCATTACGTATGGTGTGGCAAGTTGCTCGTGCGGTTAAAATTCCTGTTGTTGGACTTGGTGGTATAATGAATGCCCATGATGCTATTGAATTTCTTATGGCAGGTGCCACAGCTATTGAGATAGGAACAGCAAACTTTATAGATCCATCAGTTACCATAAAGGTACGTGATGGCATTGATCGTTGGCTTGATGATCATGGATGTCATTCTGTCCGTGAAATTATAGGTTGCCTCGATTGATACTTCTTTACTGGTAGATATTCTACATTGCCTCTTAAAGGCTTATTTGAACCGAATCGCTTTTTACGAGCTCTTCAAGAACAAGATAACGGAGAGCTCGTGAAAAGATTTCGGTAGGAATGTGTAGCGCTCGGAGTTCTACAAGCAGATGAGGCTTCTTATCGGAGAGAAATTGAAGTATTTGCTTTTGCGCTGCTTGAACATCATCATCGCTAATAGTAACACACACATCACATTGACCACATGTTTTCTCTTGCTTTTCTCCAAAGTAAGAAAGCAACTGCTGTGAACGGCAATGAGTGTTATCCTGTAGATAATGGATCATTGCTTCTATGCGTTGGCTGAATTGTTTGCGACGGTTTTCATAAACTTCTGCAGGAAACAACAAATGTTTGCTGTCTTCTCGTCTCTGCAGGTAGCGGAGAAAAGGCAACTGGCTAGGAGGTATGTATTGTATGATGTGCTTGCGCGACAGTTGCAACAGAATGTCGTGTACTTCAGTTCGGTCAATATTGCTGATTGATGCCAGATGAGCTTCATTAATATAGGCATATTCAGAAAACATCCCAGAAAAGTTACGTAACATGACAACAATCAGACGATCCTCGTTGGGCGTATTGCCAGTCAGCCGGTATAGTTCGTCTCTTTCTACGACGAACATCACTCTAGAGGCATTCTCACGTTCTGCAGTGAATTCTAAATAGCCGGCTCTTTGCAGAATTTGTAGGGCAGAATGTACCTGAACAGGAAAATGGTTGAATTTATAGCAGAAATCTTGTAGGTTGAATTCATGGGAAACACCATTACCGTCTCCTAATGCTATTTGAAAATAGAATGCTATATGGTCGTAAACTTTCCGGATATAATCCTTGTCAGGGAATGTGTCAGCTACACGCTTGCGGAGTTTGACGATATCTTGTTGCCCATAGAGTAGAATAGCTTGGGCAGGTTTCCCGTCGCGTCCTGCGCGTCCAGCTTCTTGAAAGTAAGCTTCAATAGAGTCTGGGCAGTCGTAGTGAAGCACCAGTCGGACATCTGCTTTATCAATGCCCATGCCGAAAGCATTCGTGGCAACAATAATTCTGGTGCGGTCTGCCTGCCAGTCGTTTTGTCGCTTGTCTTTTTCCTCTGTATCAAGTCCAGCATGGTAGTATGTCGCACTGAATCCTTCTTGGGTAAGTAGTTCTGCTATTTCTCGAGCATGTTTCCGGCTCCGGACATATACGATGGAAGAGGCTGTTGATGTGTGTAGAGCTTCTATAAGTTCATGTCGCTTGTCCATAGCTTCTCTGACGATATAGCTGAGATTCTTACGTTCAAATGACATTTGAAACACATTGAATGTGCCACCTTTGTCGTCAGGTCGCTGTAATTTGTCTTTGATATCTTCAACTACAGCTGGTGTCGCTGTTGCCGTAAGAGCCAGAATAGGCACATCAGGTAAAAGAACACGAATGCTTGAAATGTTGAGGTAGCTTGGACGAAAATCATATCCCCATTGGCTGATGCAATGTGCTTCATCTACAGTGATGAAGCTAATTTGCATATGTCTTAGTTTTGTGATAAACAGTTGGCTTGCCAGGCGTTCTGGTGAGATGTAAAGTAACCGAGTGCCTCCTAATATGCAATTGTCGAGAATGCGTAACACATCATCATGGCTCATGCTGGAATTGACGGCAGCCGCCAAGATGCCACGTCGTCTCAGATGATTGACTTGGTCTTTCATCAGTGCGATGAGTGGAGTGATAACTATACAGACTCCCTCACGACAGAGTGCTGGTACCTGAAATGTGATAGACTTACCTCCACCCGTAGGCATAAGGCCAAGCGTGTCATGACCTTCTCCAATGGATTGAATGATGTCTCGTTGGATTCCGCGGAAATCATCATATCCCCAATAACGTTTGAGAATCTGTTGGTATTTGTCCATCTTATGGTCTTTTCTGTTTGCCAGTCTGCAAGTTTTCTTATCACTTATAGGCAGTACGCTTTCTTTATTTAGGAGATTCCGGTGTCTCGCTGGGACGGATGTCGGTTATCTGCAATTGGATATCCCCGCGTTTATAGGCATTTTCTTCGATGGTATAAACAATGTCAAACGAGCGCTTAGACTTGATGTATCTGGCATCTGCGCTTTGTCCGAAGGCAATTCCATTCATGACAACTGCCGATTTCGAATCTACCAGTTCAAGTTTGATGTGTTCTTGATGGCGGCCCACAACTTTCGATGTTCCATAGTCATAGACGTTGCGTGTAAGAAAGAGAGGCTTCTCGTTGGCAGGTCCGTGAGGGGCAAGTTTTCGCAAATCGCCGTGTAGGCGTTTGGTGATGTCCTTAAAGTCGATTTCTTCGTCGATGTCAAGTGTTGGCAACGTTTGTTCTGGTAGAATATGTTGTTTGACGTATTCCTGGAAACGACGACGGAATTCAGGGATGTTCTCCTGTCTCAGGGTGAGTCCTACTGCGTAGGTGTGACCACCGAAGTTCTCAAGGATATCTCTGCAGTTTTTGATGGCATCATAGATGTCGAATCCTGCTACGGAACGTGCAGATCCTGTCGCGATGCCATCTATAATGGTGAGAACGACAGTTGGCCGATAGTATATTTCCGTCAAGCGTGAGGCAACGATGCCTACAACTCCTTTTTTCCATCCTTCATCGTACAGCACGATAGACGACATGTGTTGCTGACTTTCCAAGCGAGCCACGATTTCATTGGCCTCTATGGTCATCTGCTTGTCTATGTCCTTTCGCTGCTCGTTGTATTCGTTAATGCGATTAGCTTCTGTCAGTGCACGTTGGAGATCGCGTTCTACAAGCAGTTCCACAGCTTCCTTTCCGTTTTGCATTCTTCCACTTGCGTTGATGCGTGGACCGATTTTGAAAACAATGTCGCTCATGGTTAACTCTCGTCCGGTCAATCCACAAATATTGATAATGGCCTTGAGACCAATAGATGGGTTGATGTTGAGTTGTTTCAGTCCATGAAATGCCAGAATGCGATTCTCGCCGGTTACAGGCACGAGGTCTGCCGCAATGCTGACTGCGCATAAATCGAGTAGAGGAGTCAGTCTTGAGAATGGAATACCGTTATTTTTTGCGAATGCCTGCATCAGCTTGAAACCTACGCCGCATCCGCAAAGATGCTTGAACGGATAGGACGAGTCGGTGCGTTTAGGGTTGAGTATAGCCACAGCTGGAGGCAGAATCTCATCTGGCACATGGTGGTCGCAGATGATGAAATCTATACCTTGTTGTTTGGCATAGGTAATCTCCTCAATGGCCTTGATGCCACAGTCAAGTACAATGATGAGTTTAACTCCTGTTTCCTTGGCATAGTCTATTCCTTTGTAGCTTACTCCGTATCCTTCTTCTTCTCGGTTAGGGATGTAATAGTCGATGTTGGAATAAAACTGCATAAGAAATTTATAGACGAGTGCCACTGCTGTGCATCCGTCCACGTCATAGTCACCATACACCATGATGCGTTCCTTGCGTCCCATTGCATCGTTGAGCCTATCTACGGCCACATCCATATCGTTCATCAGAAAAGGATCGATGAGTTCGTTCATCATCGGTCTGAAGAAACGTTTTGCTGCCGATTCAGTTTTGATGCCTCTGCTGATAAGCAAATCTGCAACAATGGGACTCATGTTGATTTTCTCGGCCAGTTCTTTAATTGCTTGTTGCCGTTCTGGTGTAGGAGGTTCGTAATTCCATTGGTAGTGCATTTATATATTGTTCTTATTTTTTCTTTATTTCAGATACTATCGGCTTTACAATAGCCAATATGCGGTGTAAAGTTACAAAGAAAAAACAAGAAATCGGAACATACCATGGAAAAAATCATGGTATGTTCCGATTTTACATATAAAAGGTCATTTATTAGATGCCGAGTTTTTTGCGGATATCCTTAGGAATAGCGTTTTTGTTAACGGTGTAATCCATCGTGTTTGCTGCGATAAAGGTTTTAGTCATATACCAAATTCCTTTATATTCGCCAGTTTCTCCCCATGAGTTCTTAACCATATAGTATTCGCGTCCGTTTTGGTCTTTGGCAATACCGAAGATGAGCATGCCGTGGTCATCGGTGAGCTCCCAGTTGTCGAAACGCTCTTGACGCATTTTCTGTGTTGCTTTAACTTCGGGTACGGTGCATCCGAGTGAGTCGATGAGATTGCGTTTTTTCTGGGCAGTCATCTTGAGCCAGCGTGCCATGTCGCTTCCCTGAAGGCTCTCAGTCTTCTTGGTGTCGATGGCATAAGCCAATCCATTGCGTGTGAATCCTTCTTCTGAAACGTCTCCGCCCCATGCTACAGTGTAGCCGTTCATAATGGCATTATCAATGATTTTCATCATTTCGTCCATAGGTACGTTGTAGCTCAGAGGATTGCGCCAGTTGTCCTGTACTTCAACAGCATAAGCGGTATAGAAAGGATGGTGAGTGAAAGAAGTTATGCTAACGTAGTCGTTCCAGTCGAGGCCGAGTGAAGCAGCAAAACTCTTTGGAGTGTATTTTTTGCCTTGGTAGGTGAATTCTTCCGGACATTTGCCAAGATATGCATCGAGAATGCCCTGCAGTCCAACTTTCCACTGGTTAGAGATTTTCTTAGCATTGCTTTTTGATACGGCAGCCACGTATGGTTCAAGCAGCGAGAAGAACTCGTTGAAGTTGTTGAGAGAGTCACCATAGAGTGAACCAGGGAAAGGCATGGCCTCTTCTGGACAGATTCCGTAGTTCTGGAGCACGTAATGCACATCATAAGCTGATCCGCCTTGTGCAAACTGGCAGTCTCCGTGCAGTCTTACAACCTGTATGGCACGGTCCATGTAGTCCTTGTTGGCCACAAAACTCTCACAGAGGTCATAGGTCTTACCTGTCTTTTTCAGAATTTCTGCCTCAAAGTACGAAAGAGTAGAATAGGCCCAGCACGTACCCGAACGGTTCTGGTCCTTGATAGATGTAATAGGATTCTCCTTGACAACGGTGAATACCGGTTTGTTTTTGTTCTCAGTCTTTTTTTCCTGAGCCTGAGCACCAATGGCAAGAATTGCCATTATTGCGATAATGAATGTTTTCTTCATAATTAGTTCTCTTTTTTTATTTATTTGTTGCTTGTTCGTTTTTATTTGTTTCCTGCCATTATTTCTTCTATTTCTGCGGGATGGTATGGAATACGTTTGCTTCCCAAGAAACGGCATCCGTCATTGGTTATCAGTACATCATCTTCGATGCGTATTCCTCCAAAGTCCTTGTAAGTTTCAAGCATATCGAAATTGAGGAAGTCTTTGCAGTGTCCGTTAGCTTTCCATTCATCAATGAGATGTGGGATGAAATAGATTCCCGGTTCGTCTGTAACGACGAATCCTTCTTGCAACCGTCTTCCCATTCTTAGGCAGTTGGTGCCGAATTGTTCCAGATTGGGTCTTGTCTCATCGTCAAATCCGACATAGATTTGTCCGATGCTTTCCATGTCATGTACGTCCATACCCATCATGTGCCCAAGTCCGTGGGGGAGGAACATGGCGTGTGCTCCTGCTGCAATAGCTTCATCAATGTCTCCCTTCATCAAACCGATTTCTTTCAGGCTTTCAGCCATTTTACGGCATACGGCAAAGTGTACTTCCTTGTACTTAACTCCTGGTTTGGCTACTTCCAATACATAATCATGGCAAGCTTCTACGATGCTGTAGATTTCCAGTTGCCGCTGGGTGAATTTTCCGTTGACAGGCATTGTTCTTGTATGGTCAGAACAATAGTCATCCAGTTCACATCCTGCGTCACAGATGACAAGTCTTCCGTCTTGCAGTATTGCATCTGATGGATTGCCATGCATGATTTCACCGTGTTGGGTATAGATGGTGGCAAAACTTGTGTCCTGGGCCATTGAACGGGCTATTCCGTCAACTTGTCCTCCAACGTAACGTTCTGTTGTTCCTGCTTTTGTCAGACGTTGCGCGGTGGTGTGCATTTCGTAGCCGATATTGCAGGCGCGGTCAATGGCAGCAATCTCTTGTTCTTCCTTGGTCGAACGCATTTTTACCACTGCATGAATCAATGGTAGAGATGCAGCATCCTTTTGTTGTGAGGGGTGGATGCCCAACAAATCCATGATTTGTATTTTGGTATCGTGTCGATAGGGTGGCAGAAAGTGGATGGTGCGTTTCTTTGCTAATGCCTCGTGACAAACGTGTGAGAGTTCTTTCATCGGTCCTGTGATGCTGACGCCCACAGCATCTGCCAAAACCTTCACGCTATCTACGAATCCCATCCATACGATGTCTTCAATGTCAATATCGTCACCATAGAGCATTTCTGTGTCGTTGTCCACGTCAATTACTCCTACCAGTCCGTCGCGGTGTTGTCCAAAGTAATAGAGGAACGTAGAGTCCTGACGCATTGGTGCATGGCAGTTGGCAGGTGAGTTGTAGGGTGATTCATTGTTTCCGAAGAGTACAATGACTCCGTTGCCTACCAGCTTTTTCAATTCGGCTCTTCGCCTGATGTAAGTTTCTTTGTCAAACATAGTAGTAACTTATTAATATCTTGACCACAAAATTACTACAAATAAACCAAAAGGCAAAATATTTGCATCTTATTTTGCTGAAAATGATTACCTTTGCACTATAGTATTACATTTTACGTGGATTATGGCTCAAGAAAAAACTCAATCAACAATGCGCGTGCGCCTCAATATGAAGGAGCCGGGACGTTATAAGGTGATTTGTCATAACGATGATTTCACAACGATGGATTTTGTGGTAATGATGCTGATGGACGTGTTCTTTAAGTCTGCTGATGAGGCAGAACGACTCATGTTGGCCATTCATCGTACAGGTCAGGCTGTGGTGGGCGTCTATCCGCTTGATATTGCGCGTTCCAAGGTTGACAAAGCCATGCGTCTTGCCCGTGCCAAAGGTTTTCCTCTGACCTTGAGTTATATTCCTGAATGATCAAACGATAATTAGCAATGAGAATAACAACCACGATGAATAGGGCCATCCAGCAAGCCTGTGAACTTGCTCATCGGTCTTCCCATGAATTTCTGATGCCTGAACATGTGCTGTTGGCTCTATGCCAAATAGCACCGTCTTTTGTTAATGTATTGAAGCAATCTTTAGATTGTCAGCCTGGTGAATTGGCTGAAGATGTTGAAAAATGGTTAGCTTCTCAAGAAAAAGCCCCAAAGCCAGTAGATTTGGAACTGTCGTCTTCTATGCGTCGGATTTTCACGATATGCAAAGGAGAAAATGCTGATCGTGTGTTGTGTGTGACTTCCTTTATTGAAGCCATGATGCGTGATGCTGAGTGTATGGGGACCTATCTGTTGACCAAACATATCAAAGTCACGGAAGTGTTTCTTCTGTTATCTCTTCATGAATATTGCGATGCAAAGGATTCTTATGTTGCTGAAGAAGAACTTGACGATGACTTGGATGACTTAGAAGACGATGACTTGGATGATGATGACTTGGAGGACGATGATGAGATGATGGGAGGTCCTTCTGATTTTGCTTCGTCATCAGATTGGAAACAATGGACCACTGATATTACAGCAGAAGCCACTGATCATCTGCCCATTATCGGTCGCGAGGCAGAACTTGACCGTACCATAGAGGTGCTTTGCCGTATGGAGAAGAACAATCCGCTCCATATCGGTGAGCCTGGGGTGGGTAAGACCGCTCTGATTTATGGTTTGGCACAACGCATCGCCAAAGGTCATGTGCCTTATAGGTTGCAAAAGGCCCACATATATTCTATTGAAATGGGACAGTTGATGGCTGGTGCACAGTTTCGAGGCGAGTTTGAAAAGCGCCTCAAGGATGTTCTGGACGGTGCTACAGCCCAAGGTAACAGTGTGATCTATCTCGATGAGATTCATTTGATGATGGGTGGTGAACAAGCGCAATCTGATAGTATCAGTGCTTTTGATGTCATGAAACCCTATCTTGATCGGGGTAAACTCCGTTTTATAGGTTCAACAACCTATGAAGCCTTCAATCGTACCCTTGCCAAGTCGAAGGCCGTTACTCGTCGTTTCCAGCAGATTGACATTAAGGAACCGTCTGTAGAGGACACCCTTCGTATTGTAGAAGCATTGTTACCAACCTTTCAGAACTATCACAATGTAATCTACCGGAAGGATGCTTGGACGTATGCTGTTGAGAGTTCGGCTCGGTTGATAACAAATCGCCAGTTGCCCGACAAAGCCATTGACATTATTGATGAGGCAGGTGCTTATCTTGAAGTCCACCCGCGTAATCGTCTGCATAACTATGTGACAAAGAGCCTGGTTGATGAAATATTAAATAAGGTTTGCCGTATTGATGCCGATGCCTTGAAAGAGGCCGATAATAATTCGTTGAAAGACCTTGTCACACAGATGAAGAGTCAGATCTATGGTCAAGATAAGGCCATTGAGCGTCTGACAGATGCAGTGATGATGGCCAAGGCTGGTCTTACCGATTCTGACAAACCGATGGCCTCATTGCTCTTTGTGGGGCCCACTGGTGTTGGTAAGACAGAGGTTGCCCGTGTGCTTGCTCGTCAGTTGGGCGTGGAATTGGTGCGTTTCGATATGTCTGAATATGCGGAGAAGCATACCGTTGCCAAACTTATTGGTTCGCCTGCCGGTTATGTGGGGTATGATGATGGTGGTCTGCTTACTTCGGCCATTCGTAAGACGCCCAACTGTGTGCTTCTGCTTGATGAGATTGAGAAAGCCCATAGCGACATTTATAATATTCTACTTCAAGTAATGGACTATGCCCGCCTGACAGATAACCGAGGTCAGCAGGCGGATTTCCATCATGTTATCATTATTATGACTTCTAATGCAGGAGCGCAGTATGCTTCACAGGCCAGCGTTGGCTTCACGGGGCATGTGTCCCGTGGTGAGGCTATGCGGCAACAGGTGAAGAGGGTGTTCAAGCCTGAATTCATCAACCGCCTGACCGATATTGTGACTTTTCGTGATATGGACAAGACAATGGCAACGCTTATCCTTCGTAAGAAACTTGCCCTCCTTTCTGACAAGCTTGGCCAGCGCCAGGTGAAACTAACTGTTTCTCAGCAGGCCTTCGACCGTCTGCTTACACTTGGCTTTACACCGGAATACGGTGCTCGTGAGATGGATCGAGTGATTGGCAACAATATCAAACCGTTGTTGATGCGTGCCTTGTTGTTTGGTTCTCTCAGCAAGGGTGGAATAGCCACTGTGGACTGTAAGGATGGTGTTTTTGTTGTTAAATGATTTGGAGCAGTTATGATTTATCGACTTGACAACAATCTCTGGTTTCCTGATCCACACCGTGGTGATGATGACGGACTCTTTGCCATTGGTGGTGACCTCAGTGTTGATCGCCTGTTACTTGCTTATAGTAACGGCATCTTCCCTTGGTACAGTTTTCGTGATTATGACGAGATTCAATGGTGGTGTCCGATGGACCGTTATGTGATTTTACCTCATGAGATTCATATTAGTCACTCCATGCGTTCGCTGTTAAATAAAAATATTTACCATGTGACGTTTAATCAAGATTTTCAAGCTGTTATAGATAATTGTAGCGAACTGCGAATTGAAGAGAAAGGTGCATGGCTTGGTCCTCAGATGATAGCTGCGTTTTCCGAATTGCATCGTCAGGGGTTTGCCGCCAGTGTGGAGGTGTGGGATGGGGATGAACAACTCGTTGGCGGACTGTATGGAGTTTGTCTTGGTCGTTGTTTTATGGGTGAGAGTATGTTCTCGTTGGCCCCATCTGCCTCCAAGGTGGCACTCATCGCTTTAGCACAACTGATGGAGAAGAATGGCGGACTGATGATCGATTGCCAGTTTGAAACTCCGCATCTCCGTTCCATGGGTGGTCGTCACATTTCTTACGATGATTATCTTGCCATGTTGCGTCAGGAGTAAGTATCCTTTGAAGGATCAGACCTCTGCCGCTTTTCCTTCTGGTTTCCCAAAGAAAAAACAAAAACGTGCGCCGTTGGTATAGTCGGGATCGAGGTACACATCACCTCCTAATTTATGGGCAATGGTGCGACAGATTTCCAGTCCGAGACCTGATCCAGGTTTAAATTGATCCAGTTTTCCGAAGCGTTCGAAGATGGTTTCTTGCTTGTCTTGCGGAATGCCCACACCTGTGTCAGTTACTGTGATGAAGGTTTGTCCTTTCTGGTTCTTCGAACAGTTTACCTGTATGCTGCCTGCTGTTGTGTTCTTGATAGCATTATTCAGCAGGTGTGTCACAACCTGTTTCACCCGCATTCCGTCAGTTTCAATCTTTTCGCTTTCTGCCAGTTGGGTGTTGAATGTTAACATCACCCCTTCTGCCACGTGACTGCGTGCTTCTTCTACGGCATCCCGACACACACCATTGATGTCTGCCGGTTCTATTATCAATTGATATTTTCCACTCTCTATGGAGGTCAGATCAAGGATATTATTGATTAGGTTGCTCAATTGCTCTGAGTTTTCTGTGATTCTATAGGTTAGGTCCGATTTCTCTTCATCGCTGATGTTGAAACTGGGGTCGGTAAGCACTTGCGAGAAACCTACGATGGCGTTGAGTGGTGTTCTTATTTCGTGGCTCATATTTTGTATGAAGAGTGTCTTTTGTTGGTCGGCATGTTGTGCTTCTTTATTGGCGATGTTGAGTTCGGCCAATGTATGGGTCAGATTTTTAGAGAGTTTGGACAGTCGTCGCTCCATTTTTTTGTTAGCTTTCAGATAGATGATCGTGCCAACAATGAGCAGCAGGGCAATAGCCGCCATGGCTACCATGATCAGTTTTTGCATGTTGTATTGTCGTTTCTGCAGTTCTACCAGTTTCTTCTGACTGTCGATGGAAACGCCCAGTTTGTTAGACTTGAGTTTTTGGTTCTGTAGTGCGAGCAGGTTACGACCGTTCTGCATCTCTGCCAATTTCTTGAGTCTGTCCGCATTGCTTATCTCAAGGTTGTTGCTGGCCAGTTGCAGTTGGGCCAGTTGCAGTTGTAGCTTTGCCATTTCGTTGGCAGCCTTTTGCTTGTCGATGTCAGCAATCTGCATGGCAAAGCTGTTTCTCATGCCTGCAAGGTCTGTGAGGATGTTGGTGTTGCCTCCGTTTTGTGTGAGTCTTACAATTTTGTTCATGACTTTTGCCGCCTTGTCATATTGTCCGTTGTATGAATAGTAGGCATAGGAGCTGTATTTTCTGAGCAGTCCAGACAGTTTGTTCTTGTATTCCTGATATTTCACAGAATCCTGATTGGAAATGGCGTATAATGAGTTCAATAAAATAAGGTATTCTGTTGCGATAATAGGGACAGTATTCAATCTCTTGAAATATTCCTGATAGCTTTTCTTGAAGTTGGCGTAATCACCTGTCATGAAGTGGCCAATAGCTTTGTAGCCGTAGAGTCCAGCTTTTGTAGGTTCTGAATAACAGTAGCGGATGCCCTCATTTGCTGCGTTGACGACTTCTTGGAATCGTCCTAAACGTATGTTACCATCGCAGATGTGAGGATAGATTGTTGACCGCTCCTGTTTCTGCATGTGTTCCTGTGAGAATTGTAGTGCTGTTTCGTAGTAGAAAATGGCATGTGCATATTCCCCTCTTACCATCAGCATATTTCCCAATGCCACATAGCCTGCTTGAATGCCGTATGGGTGTTTGTGTTTTGTGGCAAACTGGATGTCTTTCTGCATCAGTTCTTTCGCCTCGTCGAATCTGTCTTCAGACAGGAGGTAGTTTGCCATAGTTGTAGAAGTGTAGAAATAATACTGCAGATAGTTGTATTCCTGTGCTTTCTTTCTTACCTGCTGACTTGCTTTCCAAACGGCAGGGAAATTGTGCTGTTTTGTTATTTGGTATTTCAGAGGAACGAGAAGAGCAAGGATTTCTGCCTTGTGGTCTTTTAGCCTGATGGCTTTTCTCCTTAGTGAGTCAGCCTGTTCCAGACAGATATGGTTCTTTCTGTTGTAGTTGGCTCTGAGGTATAGTGGGTACAGGCTGTCGTTGATCTTGAATGGATTGTTCTGTCCTTGTGTGGGCAAAGCCAAGCCAAACAGCAGGATGATCAGCAGGGTGTATATTGTAGTTCTTTTTGTCTGTTTCATGCGTTGTAGGGAATATTGAAGTAGAAACGTGCACCATTGGTGTATTGGCGGTCGATGTTGATTTCACCATTAAGTTTTTTTGCAATGGTGCGACAGATGTCGAGACCGAGTCCGGAACCTTGTTTTTTGTCGTCGAGTTTCTTGTAACGTTGGAATATCTCATCCATCCGTTCGACAGGAATGCCGATTCCTGTGTCTGTGACAGTAAAAGAGATCATATCGGTATTTTCTATCTTTTTGCAAGACAGTATGATGCTGCCTTTTTCTGTGTTCTTTTCAGCATTTGTCAATAGATTGATGAGCACCTGTTGCACACGCTTGCGGTCTGTTACGGCTTCGAAATCTTCATTCAACTCTGTTTCGAATGTCAGCGTCACGCCTCCTGCCAATCTGTGTCTGACGGTTTCCATGGTTTCCCGACAGAGTTCGTTGACCTTTACAATTTCTTTGGTCATGACGAAGTTACCACTCTGCAGGTTAGTCAGGTCGAGAATGTCATTGACCAAGGTGGTGAGCAGTTCTGAGTTTGTTGTGATATATTGTGTCAGTTCCTGACTTTCTGCTTCTGACAGTTCGTTGCCCATGGTGACGAGTACGTTAGAGAATCCCACGATGGCATTGAGTGGTGTTCTTATCTCGTGACTCATGTTCTGTATGAAGCGTGTCTTAGTCAGTTCCGATTCACTGGCTCTGAGTTTGGCGGTATTCAGTAGCGAGATGCTCTCTCGCAGTTTTCTAATGCCCTGTTTCAACTGTCTTCCGTGTCTCCATCGTATGATAGCATAGAGTGTGAAGCTGATGGCGATGAGTACGACAAAGGTCAGACAAAGTGCCATTCCCTCTTTCTTGAGGCGGTATTGTTCTGCTTCCGCCTGTCGTGTTTTGTTTTCTTGTTCAAGCTTGTTTTGCAGTCTTTGCGATTCCAGTTGTTGGTTCTGGTAGTTTAGCTTGTTTCTGTCAGCCTGCAGTTGTGCGAGTTGTGCATTGTCCTGTGATTTGTTGAGTTCGAGGGTTGATTTGTTGAGTGAGAGTTGTGCGTTGGCCATGGCCAGTTGGGTGTTTTGATAGTCCATCTGCTGCACCTCTCTTTCATGTTGCTGTATGTTGGACATGTTTTTTACGATACGATCATCGTTTTGAACCAGTTCGCCGGCGTAATCTCCATAAACATCAATGAGCATCCATTGGTTTTTGACCGCTTTGGCGTAGTCCCCTTTGTATTTATAGTATGCCACAGCCAGTCTGTACCCTTCCAGTTCGCTTTCCTCTTTGAGTCTCTTGATGGTTTCCAACACCTCCTGGTCTTTTCCGTCGAGCATTTTCTTGAATGTTTCCACAGCTTCTTTCACGTCGCCGTGCAGATCACGGTCGTATGCTTCATGTTGTTTCAGATAGTTATATTCTTTCCTGAAATCATCATACCTTCCCAGCATGAAGAGTGCGTAACATTCCTGTAGTTTAATGTCAAACCGGTTGTAGTCCGACTTACATTCGGCCCATGCTTCCTTCACTTCCTGGAGTGTTTCTCTAAAGCTTTGAGTCTTTCTTAGACAATTGCAGATGTTTGCATAAGTGTCTGTGAAATTGGAAGGTATATTGTGGTCTTTCGAGTATTTGATATACTCGCGGTAATTGTCGATAGCTCTCGCATATTCTCCTCGGTATTGTTGTATGGTTGCCAGTGAATAGTAGCTGTCTCGAATGCCTATGAGATGGTTGTTTTTCTCTGCGATTTTTCTTTGTTCCAGAGCTATCGTATAGGCTTCGAGGTATCTTTTTTCCCTGATATAATAGTTGGTGAGGTTGGCTGCTGCGAAATAGTAGTAGGTCCATTTTTCGTATGCAGTAGCCTTATCCATCAGTTTTTTTGCTTCGCGTTCCACAGCGGGCATATTGTCTTCCTGATAGTAGTTGTACAGCAAGAGGATGGTCATTGCCGTGATTTCGCCATTTCGGTCTCCTATGGCTTTAGCTCTTTCTATGATGGTATCTGCGAGAATTTTTCCTGCCAGCGTTTTTCGTTCTTTGTAGGCCTTTTCGTAGAGTTTGAAGAGACCGTCATCCATGCGGTATTGGTTGTTTTGTGCCGACAAAGCCACTGTGTATATGATGAAGAACACAGTGACAATGGCTCGCACAATATGTTGTTGTAATCCTTTCCCCATTGTTAAAAACAATCTTTTTATTTTGTTGTGTCGTTTGTTTGTTGTTGTATCCTCTAATATCGATGTGTTCTGTAATTTTTTTGTATTATTCTTAATATGTTGTCTTTGTATGTCTATGACCGTATGATATTCTTTGCCATAAACCATGGTCTTTTGCATGCAAAAGTACGAACAAAATGGGATAATGACAAATAATTATCTGATTTTTATCCTTTTTTGACAATGTATTTTTGGTAATAGGTGATGAGCAATGTGGTGAGAGGCAGGGCGATTACCATACCCAACATGCCCAACAGCGACCCCCAAATAGACAGTGAGAGTAGGATGATGGCTGAGTTGAGGCCCATGACCTTACCCATGATGCGTGGGGTGAGAATGGTGTCTTGAATGATCTGAACCACCGCAAACACGATGAGTGCCATGAGTAACACAATCCAGAAGTTTTCTCCTGAGTCTGCCGCTTTGACGATGGCAAGCAGTACCGTTGGTACGAAACCTACAATTTGCAGGTAGGGTACCATGTTGAGCAGGCCGATGAGCATGCCCAAACCTACCGCCATGGGGAAGTCGATGATGAGGAATCCGATGCTGAACAGCACACCTACGCAGAATGCCACGCAGGCCTGTCCGCGGAAATATTTGTTCATACCGTCCTCTACGTCGTGTACCAGTTGCACGGCAAAGGCTCTGTAGCGTTGTGGCAACAGGTCGGGCCATCCTGTGGTCAGTCTCTCATAGTCGATGAGGATAAACAGGGTGTATAGGAATACCATAGTGACCGAGAGCAGACTGCTTACCGCCCCGATACTTTGGGTGATGATGGCCCATATCTTGGGCATGGCCTCTCTCATGGCTTGCATGAATCCCTCTTGCGTGACCATGGCTTTGACCTCATCGCCGGTAAGGTGACGATGCAGGTATTCCTGTATCTGACTTGGTATGTTGTTGAAGGTGGCATTGGTCTCTATATAATGGAGCACCAGATCCTTCACTCTTATTCCTTCTTCCACCATGGGTGGTATGATGAGCCAGAAAGCGAGTGACACAATGCCTCCTGCCACAAGAAAGGCACAAAGGATGCCGAGAATGCGGAAGTGCAGCCTGCATTTGTACTGAAAGAATTTGACCAGCGGGAAGAGCAGGTAGGCAATGAGCCATGCCAGGAAGAAAGGCAGCAGCACTCCGCTGAGGCGGCGCAGCAGGAGGATGATACCTGCCAGTACGGCTACGAAGAGTACGCCACGGATAAAGGTGTCGAAGGTGATTTCTTTGCGTTCCATTTGTTATGCTTGTTTCGTGAATGACGGAATGACGGTATTGCTTCGTTTCAGTCGCAGACTGTTGAGCACTACGCTGACGCTCGAACAGGCCATCAGGGCAGATGCCCACATCGGGGTGATCTGCCAGTGTGCGCCAAAGGCGTAAGGCAGTCCGGCTGCCAGTGGGATGCACACCATATTATATATAAATGCCCAGAAGAGGTTCTGACGGATCATTGCCACCGTGCGTCTTGACAATCGGATAGCATCAGGGATGCGCCTGAGGTCGTCGCCCATGAGTGTGACTTGCGCCACGTCCATCGCCACATCGGTGCCGCGTCCCATGGCAATGCTCACATCGGCACGTGCCAATGCCTGCGAGTCGTTGATGCCGTCTCCCACCATGGCCACGTGTCTGCCTTCTTGTTGCAGGGCCTTTACCGCATCGTCTTTGTCTTGTGGTAATACCTGCCATTTGTAGTGGCTGATACCTGCCTCCTGTGCCCAGTGTCTGACGCGTTCTTCTTTGTCGCCACTCATCATGTAGAGGGTGATGCCCATTTTATGTAACTCCTCCACGGCTTCACGGGCAAAGGGCTTGAGTTGTTCGCCTTGACCATCGGGTGAGGGGAGAGTCATGGTTCCTGTTTTATCTACTACCATGCTGTCCACGTTGCGCAACAGTTCCAATGCGGTGGCATCCTTGATCAGTATGCCGGCTTCTGCCGCCTTGCCTATTCCCACCATGAGGGCGGTTGGCGTGGCAAGTCCCATGGCGCATGGACACGCTATGACCAGTACGGATACGGCAGAAATGACAGCCTGCGGCAGACAGTTGCTGCCTCCGATAAGATACCAGAGCAGGAAGGTTGCTACGGCAATGAGTCCCACGGCTGGCACGAATACCGCAGCCACGTGATCCACAACACGCTGTACGGGCGCTTTGGAACCTTGTGCTTCTTCCACCATGCGAATCATCTGCGACAGAACGGTCTGTTGACCCACCTCTTCTGCCTTGAAGCGGAACGTGCCTTCTTTCACGATGGTACCTGCCAGCACCTTGTCGCCGGGGGCTTTTTCCACAGCCACAGCTTCACCTGTAATCATGCTCTCGTCGATGCTGGTGCGGCAGTCTGGGATAATGGTGCCATCTACGGGTACTTTTTCGCCAGGTCTCACTTCTATCGTGTCACCCTGTTGCAGGGCTGCCAGCATCACATCGCTTACCGTGTCATCTACAACGAGGTGGGCGGTCTTTGGAGTGAGTCCCATCAGGGCGCGGATTGCTGAGGCTGTGTTGTGCTTGGCACGCTCTTCCAGGAGTCTGCCTGTCAGCACAAAACTGATAATCATGACCGATGCATCGTAATAGGTGTGCCACGCCATGCCTCGTGCTCCCCAGAAGCTATCGCCCCAAAAGGTGTTGAAGCTGCTGAAGACAAACGAAATACCGGTGGAGAGTGCCACAAGGGTGTCCATATTGGCGGAACGGTGCAGGAGTTGTCGAGCCGCATTGCAGTAGAAACTCCGTCCGCAGTAACACAGATTGAGCAGCGCGATGACGAGCATCACTTGGTTTTCCGTATTGCGGTTTCCCATCGGAATATAACCCATTGCCACCAACATGACCATGAGGGCAAAGCCCCACGAGAGCAGGGCCTGTCGCAGGATTCGCTGCCATGATCTTCGCTCAATGGCTTCTACGTTGCGGTCTTGTTCCACAACAAGGTCGTAGCCCACTTGCGCCAGCGATGCCTGTAGTTGTTCTGGTGACGTGCGGTGTTCGTCATATTCCACCAATACTGTACGTGCAGGCAGGTTGACAGCAGCGTCTGTCACCCCTTCTGTGGTTTTGAGTTTTTTTTCCACACTTGCTGCACATCCTGCACACATCATTCCCAATACGGCAAATGTCTTCTTCATGCTTGCAAAGGTAGAATATTTTCGTGAGACAGCCAACGGATTTCTTCTAATTGTAATCTATCATACCTAAATTCATATATATAAATCAAGAGGCAAGGGTGGGGCACAGCGTTTTTTGTCTCGCAGTTGTTGAGGATCATTTTGCATAATTGTCTCTCTCTCCTTTGAAAAACAGGTGTAAAAAGGCTAAGAAATGGCAGGAAAACCAAGGAAAATGCACCTTTTTTGAAAAAAAATCCCAAAAAGTTTGGTCGAGTGAAAAAAACATAGTACCTTTGCACTCGCAATTCAGAAATGAGGCACCCGAGAGGTTCCGTAGCTCAACTGAATAGAGCATCTGACTACGGATCAGAAGGTTGTGGGTTTGAATCCCGCCGGAATCACAAAGAGAATCAGCAATGGTTCTCTTTTTTTTGTTTCTGTTTTGTTTCTGTGCGGTTTATGTCTTGAAGACGTCGTACACATCTCTATTCAGTCAGATGTTATGGTTTCAATACGGAAGATGCAATGAATCAGCTACTTGTCCGTGCGCATCTGGACAGGAATCAAACCTATAAATAAAAACTGGCAAAATTCAAAGGCAAAAAAGTTTGGTAGTCTGAAAAAAATATAGTACCTTTGCATCCGCAATTGAGAAATGAGGCGCCACGAGAGGTTCCGTAGCTCAACTGAATAGAGCATCTGACTACGGATCAGAAGGTTGTGGGTTTGAATCCCGCCGGAATCACAAAGAGAATCAGCAATGGTTCTCTTTTTTTTTTTTTCTGTGCGCTCAGCATGGGCATTGCCTAACGCCTGAAAGAAGTGGATCTCGGATGAATCACGGGCAACGGAATTTGTTCTAAGTAACACGACGGGATTGCAGAACTTATCCGTGTGTTGATTCACGATGCTATCAAGCTCCGTTCCTATCATCGCTGACGTTCCCACCACCATCGCATCCTCTAAAGAAGATGAGCACATAAATGTAGCATGATTGCTGATTTCGGTAATGTTCGGCGGCCGGAGGGAAAGCCAATTAAGAGTTATTCTCGATTTTACACTTGCTTTTCTCGTTTCAATCCAGGAAAATAACAATAAACGAGTAACGCTGATACTAAAGACGAGAAGAATTGCAGATAAGTAAACTCATGCAACAGACAATCAATCTCTATTAAAAAACAACTCAAGGTGAAGCGTTGATAGGTTTCTGATCACAAGACTTCATTATTTCTAATCACATAAAAGGGCTGGACTCTCACAGGAGACTCCTGCCCTTTGCTGTGATAGGTAGTGAAAATGCTACTTTCTGTAAATGTTTGTGTTATTTTTGATGCATTTTGTCTGTAAATCTGTTTGGACTGTTGTAGATTGGTGTCCCATTCTTACTGGTTAGCTGTATTTAATTTCTGTATGTATTTGATATACAGTTTGTTATACTGCTTTTAGATGTGTATCTGACGGTCTTGGCTGTATGTTATGACACGGGTAAAAATGACCTGGCTGTGTTTTGGTTCAGGGGGTGATAGTATGTGGTAGGGTGTAAAGGGCTTCGCCAGGTACTTATAGGTTCGCGCGCGAGCAGTTTCAGATTTTGTGTTGTTAAAAAGAGACTATTACAGCCATTTGTTTTGTCTTGAGCTTAGGGTGTACTGCCTGATGGGTTGATTTGCAGCACGCGCCATGTAAATGGCCAAAAACGGGTATAATAGTTGGTGATTGTGGTCTGTAGTTTGTTTTGTTTGCTTCTCGTCCCCGTTTCGATTTGTTCTCGTCGTCTTTTCGTCGTCTTCTCGTTGTCATTTCGCTGTTTTCTCGTTCGGTATTCGTTATGTCCTCGATCGGCTAACGAATAACGAACGAAAGCACAACGAGAGACGAACGAGGAACGAACGAGAAGTCAACGAGAAGCGAACGATAATTGCTTGGTTGGCGAGTGAATTTTGTGGTCAAATGTATAAAACAATTACCTTGTATACTATTTTGTTGTGTTGAGATATATGAATGGTGTAATGTCGCACGGAAATTTTTCTTATCCACGGAACACACAGAGGACACGGAAACGATTCTAGTTGAAGATTATTCTAAAGATTTTGTTTTAGATTTACCTATAGGTTATTTTTGTCACGACTCGGTAAAGAATAAATTTTTGGATTTATTCTCTGCTCTCGCTGCTCCAAAAATTTGAACCGTAGGCGATCCATAATAAAATTCTTTCCAGAAGCGAGGTGCTCGAGCGCATTTTGGTCAGAGATTTTAGGTAAAGATTCACTGCTGTCCAAAGAAAAAATCTTGGACATGATTTAAATTGATTGTATTACATCAATGAGTTATACGAATTTGATTTTTTCGAGATTTGGAAACAGGGGGACTGGTTCCTGTTCCACTTGCCAACTGTTAAATCCGTGAAAACATTGCTGTGTATGTGCGATTAGCTTTCCAAAAACTGTAATATTGTTATATTGTCACGCCTGAATCGCAAAAAATCGTTTTTGGAAACTGTTAACTGTTATCTGTTATTTGTAACGCTTAGGAATGATGACATAGACCCCCTGACAAGTTCTTTTTGTCGGCAATAGTGGTTCAAATGGTGTTAAACCGACTGATGAGTTTCTTGCGATAGAGCCGCGCCACCTTGACATTATTAATATGGTCGAAGGGTGGATAGAGGCGACAGACATTGTCGCACACTTCCATCAAACAGTTGATATTGATGACAAAGCGCTGGCTCACCTGTACAAAACAAGGATCGAGGGCGAGCAATGTTTCACAGTTGACGTTACGTTTCAGGCGTATGGGTTCTTCACATCCCGACACAACGACTTCCCAGATTCGCTGGTCACTATTGTAGTAAAAGAGTCCGATGTCGGCAATGGAAACCACTCGAAAGTCAGAGAAGTTGGTATTGAAAATCAGTTTTTCGCGGTCGCGCCGTACAGTACTGTTGATGTCGGCAGGATTGTTGTCAGGCGCCTTCTGGTTGGAGGATTCGATATGGAGGCGTAAGCGCTGAATCATCGCCGAGAGTTCGTCGCGGTCAACGGGTTTGAGTAGAAAGTCGAATGCCTCGTTACGAAACGAAGAAAGCATCGAGTCCTTATGTCCGGTGTACATCACCACCCGGCAGCGTCCTTGCGTCAGACGTTTCACCTCGCGGATGAAATCCACACCCGACATGCCCGGCAGTTCTACATCAAGAAAGACGAGGTCAGGAGAAGCTGCCTTGATCAGTCCTTCTGCCACCATGGTGTTGCAGGCACTACCCACAACTTCGATATCGTCATATTCCAAGAGCATGCGACTCAAAGTTTCGATGGAGAGAATCTCGTTGTCTATAATAATTGTTTTCATAAGTATCTAATTTGTAGAATAATAGTTTAAATTCGTAAAATATTTACTTTATAGTGCTTTCAAGTGTCTCGGAACCGTAAGCATAGCGCTGCATCCATTATTATTATGAATATCGAAACGAATCTTTGAGTTTTTGTTTTCTTCGTTGATAATCGCCATAGTGTGGCGGATGATATTCAGACCAATTCGTGCCTTGGTATTGTTGTAGGCACGGATGTCAAACCCAGGGCCTGTTCCTGCTTTATTTACCCCAAAGCTGATAGTCGATTACCTTATTGTCGTTGGGCTGAATGCTGTCGCTTGCCGAAGATGCAGGTTCTTGGGCATTCTTCTCCAGATGATAATAGCTCCCGGCCAGGGCTGCCAACAGGGCGATGATGAGGGCACAGAGCAGGAGCAAGGCGTGGCGGTAACGGGGCGTACAGGACAGGCGCTGGCGCAGTTGGACGATATTCTGCGGACGGCTTTGCGGGTCGCGGCAACTACAGATTTCTGCCATCTTGCTGAGCGCCTTATCGCCCGTAGCCTTGGCCATGTCGCCCAGAACCATGCCCAGAGAATAAATATCGGCACGCGGTTCAGCCTTGGCAGCTGGTAGCATCTGTTCGGGAGCAATATAGCCCGAAGTTCCGGCTGGCGATTTCAATACGCAGAAAGAATCGCTATCCGAGAGACCGAAATCGATGAGTTTCACGTTCTGCCCGTTATGTGTAATCATGATGTTGGAAGGCTTCAGATCGCGATGAATCATCTGTTTGTTGTGCATGTATTCCAGCGCATCCATCAGCTGTCCTGCTATCTTGCGGGCGAGTTCTGCCGAGAGGGCATTCTTCTTGATGAGCTGCTCCAGATTATCGCCGTCAATATATTCCATCACCACTACCGTGCCCAGGTTGTCAACCTTTTCCAGGTCGATGGTACGGCAGATATTGGGATGTTCCAGCTGCTGACCTATTTCAAACTCCTTGGCGAGTGCCTGGCGGTAAATAGGGGTGTAGAGAAAATCGTTCTTGAGACATTTCAACATGAAACGCTTGCCGTATTTGGTGGCTGTAAAGATGCGTGTATGGCCCGAAATAGACACGTAGCATTGGTGGAGATTGCTGAATGCATCCTCCACAGGCAAGGGGTTTGAATTGTTCATCTCCTTGCTGATATCCTCGGTAAATCCCGATGTCGTTTTCTTCTTCTTTTCTTCAGTTTCTTCCATGCTCACGGATTCCTCTTTTTCTTGATTACTGTTATTTTATTTCTCGTTGATGCTGATGACGGTAAGTCCGCCGTTTCTGCCGGCTACGAACGAGGCTGTACGCTCGCCGCCACGCTCGATGTAGGGCAGGAAGAGGGGCTGCTCCTTGATGAAACAGCCTGTTACGAAGCGGTCGCCAGGCTGCAGTTTGCTGTTCTCTGATTTCTCTATTTCATAGGTGCTGTCGCCCAGATAGCGGAGCTGCAGCAGACGGTTGGGACTCCAACCGATAGAAACAAGAGTACCTTCTTGTAAATCGCTACTTACCAGCTGGCTTGCCTTGAAGAAAGAACTGTTGTACTTGGTGCTGGTCTTGAGCCAATGGGTAAATTCCATGTAGTTCTTATGCCCGATGTATTGGGAAAGCACATCGAGGGTTACCATGCGCGGCTTATGATTGTCGCTCACGTATCCATAGAGTCGTTTGAGGGTGGATGGAGAAATAGTTCCACATGTTTTCTTCTCCAGATAGAGTGAAAACTCTTCGAAGTCGGTTGTCGTGGCAAGAATCTTGCCATATTTCTGTTCTACGAGCGATTTGAGCTCTTCTATTTCTGGTGTTGTCATAATTTATTCTTTAACAGTATGAATGTTCGACAATTTTATTCTTCAACGATATGGGTGAATTTGCCCCATATCTTATGGTTCTGATACCCCTTTTTCATGCCTGCAGGAATGTGGACCACGCAGGTGGTGAAGAGGTTGGTTGCCTTGTTGGAGAAGGCGTTTTCTTCGCAGTAAGGTATCATGGAAGCAGAAACATAGAGGTCGGTAAGCGGACTTTCATCGAAAGCGTAGTTGCTGATATGTTCGGTTTTTACTCCTAGATATACTTTCGTGAGCTTCCTGCAGCCTTGGAAAACGCCCGTAGGAATCAGCTTGATGCCTGCCCCGAGATGTATTTCCTTTATCTGGCTGTCCATGAAGGCACCTTGCCCTAAGGTTTCAACGTTGTCTGACAGATAAAACGTCTCGATGCTGCATTCCTTGAAGGCGTAGGCGCCAATGGAGGTAAAGGTGGAAGGAAGGGTGTATTTGCCCTTCTTGCCCATCGGAAACCAGACGATTTTGTTGCCTTCTGCATTCAGCAGCACGCCGTCCAGACTTTGGTAGTTTGCGTTGGCAGACGAAACCGTAAGGGCTTCGAGCGCCGTGCATCCGCTGGAAGGGAGAATGCTGTCTGCTGAGGCAGGAATCTCTATCTCGCGGAGCGAAGTGCAATCGGCAAACGCATCTTTCCCGATGGTGGTTGCATCGGCTGGGAGAACTACGTGGGTGAGCTTCTCGCAACCGGCAAATGTGCCTTGCACAATCTGGTTTTCTGCAGCTTCGTGATGATAAGGACCTACCATTCCGCCTGCTGCGAGGTGAACGTCGGTAAGGACTATATCTGAGAGCTTGCCTGGGGTGGATGCATTATTATTGTCGCGCCCCATCATCAATCTCAGACAACTGAGGTCTTCGCCGTTCAGGGTTCCGGCTATGGTCAGCTGGGTATAATCGTAAAGATGGTTGCCCATCAGCTGGGTCAGTTCGCCAGTTTCGTTTAGCGTAATGGCGTCGCTCGTATTATATTTGATGGCGGTTCCTATGGTTTCTCCTACCGTATTCCGGGCGAAAGGCTGAAACTCGTAGTGGGCATTCCGCTCCAGATTTCCGATACGCAACTTGATCTTGCCCTCCTTTCCGTCAAAGTTTTCTAAGATGTATTTCTGCTTGTTCTCCGGCTCGCCGGTCTGATAAACGTAGCATCCGGTTTCGGTCATCGGTTCGCCGCCATCATCGGTTATTTCGTAACTTACGAAAGCGCTCATCGGTCCGTGGCTCAAGAGCGTGGCCGATGTAAGTTTCGGACTCATATTGGGTAGAGTGGTGAAACTCATCATGTTGCTGGTTGTGGTTATTCGGCCGTTGTTGCCCTGCAGCATATAATAATAGGTAGTGCCCGCTTTGAGCCCCGTCAGAACCAGCGAGACGTCAGCTCCCTGGGCATGAACCTCGCTGGTATTGAGGTCCATGCTCTCCGAAGTGCCGTATCTGAACAGAAGTTTCGGCATTTCTGTTTCTCCCTCTATGGTAGCTGATCCGTTGAGGGTAGCCTCTGTTCGGGTGATATGGGTCGCCTCTGTGGTTATCAGATGCGGCTCCAGATAGGCAGGCTTATCGCTATTGCTGCACCCTGCCATCATCATGTTTCCTATCAGGAGGGCAAGAAATCTGATGTTGCGTAATATGCTTTTTATGTTCATTTCTTACTTCTTTTGTTTTCCTATTTTAATACCTATGCCGATGCTGCCCTGCCATTGTTTTCCGGCGATGGTGATGGCTGAGGCTGCGATGCTCACTCTGTTGAACGAGGCGAGCACACCCAGCTGGGCTGCGAAGCCTTTGTGGGTAAGGTCTTCGTTGAGCAGGTATCCGCCTCCGCTGCTCTCGGTCTGTTGCCAGGCTGTAGCGGCTTTGCCGTAGCCTACGCCTTCGAAGAGACAGAAGCCATGCGTGATGTGGTGGATGGCTCCAGCGGTAAAGGTGTAGTTCTGGTGGCGTGTACTGCCTGTATAATAAGGTTTGATGCTGCTGCCCGGCGTTAAACCTTCTTTGTTGCAGGTTCCCTCTGTGCTGCCTATGCTCTTGAGGTTGCTGCTGGCATGGATAAAGAAGCCGTGGCGGCGCATCAGGGCGAAGAAGAGACCATAGGACGGTCCGTCTTCATGAAGGGATAGCGTGGCGAGCGTGTAGAGGGCGAGTGGCATCTTCTTACGTACTTGTGGGATGGCAATCGTATCTATTACCGTCTTTACCTCTACGATGGTGTCGTGCTTCTCCTGGATGATAGGAGTAGGCTTGGGCAGTTTCAGTTTCAGCTCGTAGGTCATTCTGTTTTCCAGCGGTTCGCTGAACCGGTAATCGCGGAGCACGCCCCATTCCGGATGCTTGATGGTAAGCAGTTTGGAGCCTTTAGGAAGATAGAGCCAGATTTCGCCCACTTTATCTTTTCGCGATACGATTCCGAGCGGGGTGGAGAAGGCAAAGTCGGAGGGTGCTTCTACCTTCACCAGGGCACAAGGGTCATCGTTGAGGTCGCGCACGGGGGTGATAAAGGCACTCACGTCGTTGGGCAACAGACGGAAACCTGCTACCGAAAACTCTTGTGCCTGGACGGATGCCGACCACAGGCTTAATATGAATAAGAGTATCGTGAGTCTAAAACCACCAACTCTTAACTTCTCACTCCTAACTGCCATCATATTATTCTAAATTAAAGTCTTGTATACTGATTACATCGTCTCCGCTATGTACGGTTCCTGCCGGTTGCCAGGTACGCACGTGGATGAGCGGCATGGACGGGTTGCGGAAATCCCAGATCAGAAAGAGATAGCCGTCGTCTGCGTAGCGGTCGCTCTTGTATTGTTGTCTTAGGGTGACGCTGTAAATGCCGTCCATCGTAGGATGGCGCATGATGCGGAATCCCGAGAATTTCAGGTCTATCTTTTGGTTGACTGTAAATACCTTCGCCAGTCTTGAAATATAGTCTTTCTTCGAGTGAATGGCGTAGGTTACTTTTGCTTCAGCCTGACACTTGTTGTCGTTGGCTACAGGTTTTACCACGTTTCCTACGATGATGAGTGCCTTGTCGCTAAACACCTGTTTCAGAAAATCAAGATCCTTGGTGGTATAGGCTGTGCGGAAATGTTCGCAGTAGTTGAGGATGGTGTGGCGGCGTCTGGCATCGGTCTCTGTGAGTTTGCCCTGCATGATTTTCAAGGCTTCCTTGTAGAAAGGATTCGACTGCGCCATCGTCTTGAGATCTACCTGCGAAAGATGGCTGGTCTTTCCTGCTTTTGATGCCTTCGCTTGCCTGCTTGCCTGTTCTTCCGGTTGGTAATCAGTCGCACTCTTCGTGCCTTCTTCCGTCTCTCCGTTCATCAGCATCTGCGCCTGCTGCCTGTTGGCTTCCGGAACCGCATATTTACTGTCTTCTGTGAATACTACCATACCCTGACGGTCGATAAATCCCTCTCTCTTAGAGTTTTGCTCGCGGAACCGGAGCTGCCCGTTGCGGAAACGGGTGTCTAGCAGACAGCCACGCAAAGGGATGGTAAACAGCTCGTTACCGTCTGCATCTTCTACCACGTATCGCTTGCCTTTCGCGCCGTTGTCCTGTTCTACAAGTTCCAGTCCTTCGTTCACTCCGTATCGGATTTCCTGACAGTCGCCTTTATAAACGGCAGAGGGCAGCAGCCACAAGGCTGCCACCCATCCTCCGAGAAGGAATGCTAGAAGGGATAATATCAATACCGTCTTCTTCATTTATAATTCTCTGTATTCTTATCATTCATAGCCCTTCGGGAGAAAGGCTTTCTTATTTATTTCCCCCAGTTCTGAATCTCGCCGCCTATCTCTATCTTCACCTGGTCTGGGTTGTCAGAAATAATGAAGTTGACAAGATGTTCGGTTCCGGGTTTAAACCAGAATCTGCTCTCGAAGAGATAACTTACACCTTTCATTACTACTTCGATGAGTGGTCTTCGGTTTTCTATGCGTTGAGGCACGATGATGGCCGAGTAGATGTAGTCGCTCTCCTGATGGGCGATGATGCTCTGCTGGGTTCCTTTCACATAACGGGTTGCTACGCCTGCCTGAAGGTCGATGGTGGCTGTAGGTACCGTGCTGTGGATGGTTACCTGGGCATGGGTAGGCATGTCTCCCTCAAAGTCTTCGCCCTTGATCAGGCGTATCTTGAGCTTGCTCATGATGTGCTTGAAGTTGAGGCTGATAGGGGAGTTGGATGCCTGGATGTCCTTGCTGGTGGCAAAGAGCAGGTCGCTTGCCTCGTAACCGCCGGGTGCAGTTGCCGTCTTCGGGGTACTCTGGTCGAGGGCTACGCTGAAAGGCTGGTCTGTCGTGCTGCTTACGCCCTGTATGTATGGGTAGTAAGCGTAGGCGTTGTAGGTGCCTTCGTCCCAATAGAGGGTGCGGGCGGCTTCCCATTTGCTGCCATCGTAGGTGAGCGCTTCGTTGTTCACGAGATTGCCGCCTATTTCGAGTGGAGCCTTGCTTTCTGCCACGTAGAGACCTATCTTGTCGTTTGACTCGAAACTGGTTGCCGTGGCACGGCTCTGGCCGGGATAGTTTACGGCAAAAGTCATCGGTGTAGATTGGGCATCCTTGAAGCGGGAGGTTGTTTCCACCTCCTCGCTACATGAAACCATTCCTAATATAGCCAACGCAAAACTGGCGTGTTTTATTATATGTTTCTTCATTTTTTTTTGTTTTAATGGTCCATATTCTGATTTACCTTGCTCTCGCTCTTAGCGATGCTTTCTAACCTTTGCCATTTTCAGCGGACTGCCTTTATGGAAGACTGGAGCATGCTGGTAGGTTCCGGATGTGCGTTGGTCGCCATTGCCGCCGAAAGCACGGCTTTGTACGATTCCCGCATCCCGCTTGTCGTTCTTCACGAAATCTTCGAAACTGTAGGTTTCTCCGGCATAAGCCTTGATGCGCTTCACGATACTCTCACGGCTGATGGTGCTGTAGTAAGGAATATCGTTGTTCATGCAGGAGTTCGGCTCCGAACGGAAGACGCCTCGATTGTGCATGTAGCCTCCCTCGTAAATATCCACGATGTCGCTATATCGGTCGTCGAAAATCAGATGACTCCAGCCTACGCTATGTATCTTGCCGGTAAGTTCCAGGTTATCAAACCAACCGAGTGACTTGGCTGCTTTGAATTCAAAAACGTGTTCGCAGCAGGTGCAGTCGCAGAAGTCGATGAAGGCGTTGTGATAAATGTACTCATCGCCCAACTTTCCGAATCCGTGTCCGCCTGCCTCATGCTGGATTACGCCACGGGTATCGAGTGGATAGTCGTAGGTACTCTGCGGACAGAAGGCAATAGCCGAACCATCTTCCCACATCTGGCAGATGCCGCCGTAATCGGTAGAATTAGGAACGATGATAATCAGCGTCTGATTCAGATTGCCCTTGTTGACGGTTGGAGCGCCCAGAGCATAATCGAATACTTCGTCATAATCTGCCTTTAATCCTACGCCACCGGTAAAGGTGGTATTGAATCGGTTGTAGCGGATGGTGTTCACGGTTCCTACGCCCGATTCCGTAGAAAGCGGAATGGCGGTATAGACGTTGAAGTAATCACGGTAAGTCTTGTAAGGCTCAATACCGAAGAAATACTCCACTTCCTGCTTGATATCCTTCAGATATTTGCCGCTGGCAATATCTTTTGCGCTAAAGCCGTCGCCGAGCAGAACGATGTTGATTCCACCATTATTGCCCTTGGTAGCCTTCTGTAGGGTAATCCATTCGTCCTCTCCATATTCATAACCATACTGCGAAACGCTACATTCGTGGGTATAGTCTTTGTCTTTCAGGCGGAATACCACCTTTCCATCACGGCTATCGGCATTCTTAGCCATTCCCTTGATGGTCAAAGTAACTTCTGTTTTCTTGTTGCCGCTGGCAGGAGAAACCTCACACCAGTCTGGCTTGCTGGCTACTTCCCATTCGCCCTCGGCGTTAATCACCAGTTTCTGCTTGTGCTCCGTGCTCAAGGCGCAGGCTACAGATGGTCGGCAAACGAGCTCGTGGTGAGCTGCAATACGCTTGAAGTCGCACCAGCCTGGTGCAGCCTGGTACTGGGAAATGGCAGATTCAGGTACTTCGAGAGTGAAGTTATCCTTGGCTACGCCTTCAAAGGCACCAGTTTGTACGCAAGCAGGCAAATCTCCTTTACAGACAATACTATTTATTCCGTAACAACCTTGGAAAGCTCCACCATCTTCAGTCCAACTTGATTCCCAACGAATATTCTCTAGACTTTCTGGAAAAATAAGTCCTTCGAGACTGCGACAATGTGCAAAAGCTCCTGCGCCAATAGATTGAATGCCTTCTGGAAATTCGAGAGTACCCATTAAACGCCAATTATAAGCAAATGCTTTTTCACCAATGACACTAATATTCTTAGGTAATTTTAGTTCACCTGAAAAATCATTGTTGCTAAAGACATTGTTGTTGATGATTCGTAAATCTTTAGGCAGCGATAGTTCTCCTTTGAAATGACAATCACCGAATGCAGAGTTTCCTATAGAGGTAATACCATTTGGCAAGGTTAAGGTTCCATCAAAACCGCATCCGGTAAAACATTCATTAGGAATGATTTTTATTTTTTGAGGAATAGTTAAGGTACCTGTTAAATTCTTGCATAAGAAGAAAGAATGTTCTCCCAATTTTTCCAAGTTGTTTGGTAATTTTAAATTTCCATAAAAACCTTTGCAGTTGTCGAAAGCATATCCTCGTATTTCTTTTACTCCTTCTGGTATATTCAGTTCTCCTACAAAACCACAACCTGCGAAAGTTCCACAAGAGTAGTCGATATCTTCATGGTTGCCTTGGTCATCATTTCCTATATATATGAGAGTTGATGGTAATGACAATGAGCCCGTCAATGATTTACACCCAGTAAAAGCACCTTGTTGAATATCTACAACACCTTCTGGAATATTTAAAGATCCTGATAGATATCCACATTTAAAAAAGGCTCTTGTTCCGATAGATTTTAATCTATCTGGTAAAACAATATATGTTAGGCTACTTTTACCTTCTCCTCTATTTCCCGAAAAAGCAAAGTGTGGTATTTGATCATCTTTGTTGACACACTCACTCCATCCGTCATTTACGTGTTCATTTGTACCAATGATTCTTACATCTTTAAGATTCAAGGCCTGCAAAATGTCCATAGAATCTCTCATAAAATAGAAATCCTTGGCATTAATCTCACCTGTAATCTTCAGATTCTTAATTTTGGTATAGTCCTTATTAGCCGCAGTAATGGCATTCTTCAAACCTCCAGGAGTAGAGTTGATAACAATATACTCCTTTGCTGTTGCATCATGGCTCACGAGATCATTCTCCCAAGGAGTAATGCTTTCGCTTACCAAAGTCAGTTTGTAAGCGCCGCTTCCTGCCTGCTTATCTACCTTGATGCCGAAGTTCATCATCTTGCCAGCCACATAGGTAAGTGCCTCGTTCTTAACAAATTTATAAGGTACGCCGCCGATGGTGATGCTGAAGAGAGTTGTGCCGGCTGACACGGTTTGAGGAACCACGATGGTGCGCCACTCGTCGTTAGTACGAGATGGGATGGTCATGGTGTTCTCTACAGCACCTGCAGTCTTGATTTCGCCAGTAGAAAGGTTGATGCTTGCCTTGCGGGCTACGTTGGCTGTCAGAACAATCTTCTCCAGATTCGCCCATTCGCCCTCGGCAAAACCGGAACCCTGGATCAGGGTAACGCGGGCATTAGACATGCGATGCGCCATAGGCAAACGGATTACGCTGGTGGTAGGAGCCACATCAGACACCTTGCCCCAGAGAAAATCACTCGCTTCGTAGCCACCCATTTCGCCATTCTCGGTAGCCTTGCTCTGGTCTTTCTGAACTTCAAACTGATAATCTTCGATGCTCTCTGGGTTGGCAAACGGATAGTAACCATACACATCAATATGCGTATGCTTGTCTTTCCAGAAAAGGTCATAAGCGGAGTTCCACTTATAGTTAGGCTCATCGAAAGTGTGGCGCACATTATCGCCACGGTTGCCGTTTACCTTCAGGGTTCCAGGCTTGTTTCCCTCGTAATCTACGATGTAAACGCCCATCACGTCGCCGTTGCAGAAACCGTTGTCGTTGACGCGGGTTACGGCAAGCTGGTCGATATCGCCAGAAAGCCGGATGCGGTTGCTGTCGTGCTGCTCGGTCTTGTCGCCGAAGAAGTCTTCGCTACAGCCCGTCAGGAGCATGGCTCCTGCCGCAAGCAGATATAATAGGGAATGTTTTACTTTTTTCATAAATAATTCTTTTTGGGTAGATGGCCTTTCTCAGTAAGAAAGATCATCTCGTATTATTTCTAGATAGAAAATCGTCTGTTCTGTTATTCAGCTGTTCCGCCATAGTCAATACCGTCGTCTTCCCACTTGCTGATATTTACATTCACGCCGTTGCTGGTCTTGCTGAGCGTAACGGTAAACTTATACTTCTTGCCAGCCTCGAAAGCGGAAAACTGGGATGACTTAGGGAGATTGAAATCTCTGCCGTCAACATTTACGGTAATGAGATTTCCATCGCCTACGGCTTGCGGAATGATGAGCGCCATGTAGCTGTTGCCTTCTTCCTTGAGCGGAATGAGGGCTGTATCATCACCCTGGGCTGTTACGGCACCTGTAGAAAGATTGGCTGTAGCCTGTGTCTTCAGACGGTTGATCTTTACGCTAATCTTGGCTGCAGCAAGCGAAGCCTCTGTAAATCCGTTTCCTGCCACGAGGTTGATGATTATCTGGCTCAACACGTGCTTGGCTTCTATCTTCACGGCGCTTTCTGTAGGAGCCGCATCTGTAGTCTTGCCTATCAGAAGTTCGCTAGCCTTGTATTTTTCCGTTGTGCTCTGGTCAGCATTTACGGTCCAAGGCATCGCCTCTATGTTGCTGATAGTGGCTGTATATGGATAATAAATGTAGAAATCGGCGTGGGTGCTGTTGTCTTTCCAGTAGGTTGGAGTTGCAGCCTTCCAGGTTCCATCATAAGTAAATTTCGTGTTGTCTATATAGTTACCTGTCGTTTGAAGTGTTGCGGCAGAGCCATCGGCTTGATGGTTGACAACAAACAATCCTATCTGGTCTCCCGTTTCAAAAGCCAAATCAGTAGCACGGGTTATCGAAGTGCTGATGTTGATAGGTACTTTTGCTGAAGGGGGTGGACTAGGTGTAGGGTCTAATTCTGAACCTCCACCGGAACATGCGGTTAATGCGAGGAGCATGTTCCCTACGATTGCTAAATACTTCTTCTGTTTCATGATTTCTTCGTTTTATATGATTACTTTTTCATAGGTGTATCTGGAACAGCTAGTTTCATTTACTTTGCAAAGGTAGGAAAAGAAGTGGTATTATACAAGTTCATAATGGTTCATATATGGAAAAGGTGTTAAACAACATGTTTTTAGGGGAGCGGAAACTGGGGAACTGGTTCCAGTTCCACTTGCCAACTGTTAAATCCGTGAAAGCATTGCTGTGTATGTACGATTTGCTTTCCAAAACTGTAATACTGTAAGCTGTAAGGATTGTAACGCCAAAAAACGTTTTTGGAAACTGTCAACTGTCAAACTGTAACGCTTGGAATTGACATTGGTTTTGCTCTTATGATGTCGGAAATGTACGATTTTTATCCATACACAATGTTAGGAAAGTGATAATATATTGTTATTAAATCTACCTGATTATGGTACTCAAAGAACGTTTTCGTTAAGCCAGATGAGCAGACCCGAACTCGTTCGAGGTCTGCCATGGCGAGAAAACGAAGGATGAAATCCAATCTCCACCTTCACAGTTGAATGTTTCAAAAATAATCACCGCAGGATAGATGCGGTAAACAGACGTTACTTCATCTTCACACCCATTTCATGAAGCAAGAAACCGAAGATGTCTGCCTGCTCTTCCATCTGTTTGGCAAGAGGCTTTCCACTGCCATGTCCTGCCTTGCTGTCGATACGAATCAATACAGGCGACTTGCCACTCTGACACTCCTGCAGACGGGCTGCAAACTTGAACGAATGGGCAGGAACAACACGGTCGTCATGGTCGGCTGTCGTGACAAGAGTGGAAGGATAGCTCACACCTGGCTTCAAAGTATGGAGGGGGGAATAGCCCTTGAGATACTCAAACATCTCAGGACTGTCGGCACTCGTACCGTAATCGGGAGCCCAGTTCCAACCGATGGTGAACTTATGATAGCGCAGCATATCCATCACTCCCACTGCTGGGATGCAGACACGGTATAGGTCGGGACGCTGAGTCATACAAGCTCCTACCAGCAAGCCTCCATTGCTACCGCCATAGATGGCAAGATGGTTGGAATCGGTATATTTCTCGCTGATGAGCCACTCGGCTGCTGAGATGAAATCGTCAAACACATTCTGCTTCTGCAGTTTTGTACCTGCCAAATGCCATGACTCACCATACTCACCGCCACCACGGAGCGCTGCATAGGCATAGATGCCGCCATTCTCCAAGAAGGGAATGCGCATGGGTGAGAACGATGGGGGATAGCAAATGTTGAAACCTCCATAGCCATAGAGCATGACGGGATTCTTGCCGTTGCGCTTGAGACCTTTACGGTAGGTGAGGAACAGAGGCACCTTGGTGCCGTCCTTGCTGGTACAGAACACCATCTCTGTGGTATAGTCGTTAAGACGGACGTTGACCTTGGGCTGACTTTCTACCTGACTCTTGCCTGTGGCAGAATCGAAACGATAGATGGTGGTAGGAACGGTATAGGAGGTGAAACTGAAGAAGCACTCGTCCTGTTTGCGGCTGCCGCTGAATGAGGCGCTACCAAAGGTTGGCAACTCAATGCGGCTGAGACGCTCTCCCTTGACAGAATAGAGCCATGCCTCGGTACAGTTGTCTTTAGAGTAGGTAAGAATCATGCGGTCAGCGGGCAGAAAAAGCACATCCTGAAGCACACCGTCTTGCTCACCTACCACTTCATGCCAGTCGGTCATGCCGGGTTTACGCACGTCAGCCACCATCAAACGGTAGCGTGGAGCACCTTGGTTGGTGAGGATATAGATGGAATCGCCGATCATCTCTACAGGCGAATAGGTCTTACTGGCGTCTGCTGTCATCTGGATAAACTGCGAGTCTGCCACACGGAGGTCGCGCACATAGAGGTTGTAGCCTTGGTCCATGCCAGACTCGGTAAGAAACATCAGCGTCTCCTCGTCGTTGAGTCCTACACCGTAGAAGCGCAGGGGTTGTGCCGGGTTTTGATAGAACAGCACATCATCGCTCTGAGGGGTGCCGATGCGGTGGTAATAAACTTTCTGTACCTCGTTCTTCGCTGAGGTCTCAAGGCCCTTCTCAGGTGCATCGTAGGCACTGTAATAGAAACCGTCGCCTCGCCATGTGGCATTGGTGAATTTTGCCCATACGATATGGTCGTCAAGGAGTTTTCCGGTTGCCACATCCTTGACATAGATTTCTTCCCAGTCGCTGCCGCTACGCGAAATGACGTAGGCAAAATAGCGTCCGTCGTTGGAGAAGGAAATGCCCTTTACCGCAACGGTTCCGTCGGTGCTGAGACTGTTTGGATCGAGAAAGACGCGCTGTTCACCACCCAACTGGTCCATCTGATAGAGCACCGACTGGTTTTGCAGTCCGTTGTTGCGATAAACGTACCATTTGCCATTCTTTTTGAATGGGGCATAGACTTTCTCGTAGTTGACAACCTGGCGCAACCGTTTAAGATATTTGGCGCGCTGTGGAATCTTGGCCAGATAGGCATTGGTCACTGCGTTTTCTGCTTCGACCCATGCTGCCGTTGCTGCGCTGGTGTCGTTTTCGAGTGGACGATAGGGGTCAGACACCTTCACTCCGAAATACTCGTCGATGGTATTGTCGGTAGGTGGCGTAGGATAATGCAGCTGTTGTGCATGAACGGCAGCGGCAGTCAAAGAGAGTGCCGATGCGCAAAGAATCTGTTTTATCATAGTTGTTTCGTTTTGTTGTTCCCGGATATGTTTTTCTAAACGTGCTCAGCGGTGGATTTTCATTCCTCCACTTCGCAGGGTTTGAAGTGCATGTCTCTTTCGGCTTTTTCTCTCGGAAATGCAAAATAGGTACATGTGGCTTCTGTGCATATTTTGCCAGAAGAGTCGGCGAGTGTGGCATCGATGATGATGATATTTCGCTTCTGCTCGCGGATATGGGCTCGCACGGTCACCTCTGAATCGTCGGTTGATACGGGGTGCTTATAGTGTGTCTCCATCTTTGAGGTAACACCTGCTGTTTGTAATTTGCGAGTGACGACCCATCCGCACACCTCATCGAGAAGTAATGCCTGGATGCCGCCGTGCAACGTATTGAGCCACCCTTGGTAGTTGGCAGACGGATGCCATTTGCTGACGATATCGTCTCCGTCTTCGTAAAAGCAGAGGTGAAGACCGAAGGGGTTTTCGGGGGCGCAACCGATGCAGTTGTAACCTTTTAATCCGGTCCAAGGATTTGTGATTTTCTTCATGTCCATGTTATCTGTGTTGTTTTTTAATCTTGCTTTTAATCGTTATAAATGGCAATCTTGATGACGTTGTCTTCCTTGTTTTCGAAGATGCGATAAGCCTCTTCGATGCGACTGAGCGGGAAACGGTGGGTGATGAGCGGGGTGGTGTCTATCTTGCCTTGTGCGATCAGTTGGAGCACCTCGGCACAGTCGCAACCATCTACACCACCTGTTTTGAAGGTGAGGTTCTTGCCATACATGTCGGGTAACGGCAGCAGTTGCGGCTTATCGTAGAGGGCCTCAATGGAGACGATGGCATTGGGACGGGCACACTGCCAGGCCAGTTGGAAGGTGTCGGGCCCTCCTGCCACTTCCAACACGCGGTCGGCGCCTCCATGAAGGCTGTGGGCGGCTGTGAAGTCGCAACACTCCTCGGGGGTGGTGACCAACACATCGGGATAGTTGTTGCGGATGAACCGGCGTCGTTCTTCTGACTGTTCACAGACGATGATATTCTTCGGATGCTTGAGCATGACGCAGAGTAGGGTGCATATTCCCGTGGGACCTGCTCCGATGATGAGGACGGTGTCGTCGGGACTTATCTCGCTGATGCGTGCCGCCCAGAAGCCTGTGGCGAGGATGTCGCCAACAAACAGCGCTTGGTCGTCGGTCACACTGTCGGGGATGCGGTTGAGGCCTTGTGACGCCAGTGGAACACGCACGTATTCTGCCTGTCCACCGTCAATGCGACAGCCTAATGCCCATCCGCCGTGGGGCGAGGTGCAGTTGTTGACATAACCGTGACGACAATAAAAGCAGTCACCGCAGAAGGTTTCTACATTGACCGTCACGCGGTCGCCGACGCTGACACCCTTTACCTCGCTTCCCGTCTCTTCTACAATGCCCACCATCTCGTGGCCCACGGTTATGCCTGGTACGGCACGGGGTACGCTGCCATGCTTGATGTGCAGGTCGCTGGTACAGATACTGCCTAAGGTGACGCGCACGATGGCATCGGTGGGGGATTGGATTGAAGGGCGTGGCTTGTCGGTCATGGCAAACTTGCCTTTTTCAATATAGGTAAATGCTTTCATATCGTCTGATTGCTATTGAGGGGTATGCTGTGTTATTCTGCAGTTTCGTAGAGTCGGAAACTCTTGGCTGGTATGATGTCGTCGATGACGACGGAGCCCTTGACGGTTTTTGCAGCGAGTTTGCCTGCAACAGGACAGATGAGGTCGGGATTGTCGAGGGTGTTCTCTTCGTCCATCTCGGTGTGGCAGAGTGTCAGCGTATGCACGTCATTGGCTGATTTTCTGTCTTGCAAGCGGATGCTGACCGGTTGGGGCTGATTGCTGGTGTTGATGACCTTCACGATAATGGTGTGCTTGGCTTTGTCGGCAACAGCACTGGCGAAGAGACCATCCTGTCCGTCTTGTCCTGCCACCGGTTTGCCGTTCATCGTAAGGCGCAACGCATGCGTGCCTTTGTGTGTGGCATACATCTGCTGGACGTAATAACTCGTGGTCTTAAACATGCGCGTATTGTCGTACCAAATCATGTCAGGGCGCCACTGCCATCCTTCAATATGGGCGAAGAGGGGAGCGTAGGTGGCCATGTGAACGATGTCGGCATTTCGCTCGAGATCGGTCATGAAGGCTGCCTCATAGAGTGACGTTTCGTAGTGGTTCCATTTCTTTCCTTTTCCATGGCAGGCGTATTCACCCGCAAAGACCTTAGGACCACGACGGTCGTAGGTCTCATAGCGCAGTCCGTTGTGAAGGAACCATTGTTCGTCGCGGTAGTAATGCTCATCCACCAAATCGGCTTTCTGGCGACGCATTTCTGCCCAGCCTCGGTCAAACTCTCCACCCTCTGGATAGGGACCGCTTGAACCTACTATCTTGATGTTGGGATAGTGCTTACGGATGGCAGTTACAAATGGTTTTAAGCGCTCGTAATACATTGAGTCCCATTGCTCGTTACCTATTCCGATGAACTTTAGGTTGAATGGTTCAGGATGGCCCATTTCTGCGCGTTGGCGACCCCATGTGGTGGTTGTGTCGCCATTGGCAAACTCTATGAGATCGAGTGCATCCTGGATATAGGGATCGAGTTGGTCAACAGGCTGGTGGGCATTGGCATCGTTCCAGTTTTGATACTGGCACGCCATGCCCACATTGAGTACAGGTAATGGTTCGGCACCAATATCTTCAGAGAGTTGGAAATACTCGAAGAATCCCAGACCGCCACTTTGGAAATAGTCGGGATAGTAACGATGTTCAAAGGTAAACTCCCATCTGTTGCGGTTCAGCGGACGGTTTTCCACGGGACCGATGGTATTCTTCCATTGATAGCGGTTGGCAAGTTCTTCGCCCTCAACGATACATCCGCCAGGGAATCGGAATACCCCCGGATGAATATCGGCAAGTGCCTGTCCAAGGTCGCGTCGCATACCGTTGGTTCTGTTGCGGAAAGTGTTAACGGGGAAGAGGCTGATATGTTCGAGCGACACGGGTTGCTGACCTTCCAGGAAGATGCGCAGTCGCGCTTTGTTGTCGGTTTTGGGTGAATGAATCTTCACCTCATAGCGCTTCCATCCATTGGAGTTGATGTCGATATGTGCCGTGGCGAAATCCTGTCGTTCCTCAAGCGTACCTTCATCGATGAGTTGCACTTTGATACGCGCCTCCCCGTTGGGCGCTTTTGCCCATACGGAGAAGCGGTAGTCTTCGCCTTTCAGCACTCCGATGCCGAAATATCCCTCGTTGACGAGTCCTGACCGGCGCTCGCGGTGTCCGGGATAAGCGAGTGTGACGTAGTGTGGGCAACGTTCGAAAGGCCCGTCGTTTTCCACAGTGACATGACCGAAGGTCTGCCACCCCATGAGTGGCTGTGGAAACTCGAAGGATCGGTTTTTGACGAGTTCGCCATAGAGTCCACCGTCGGCAGCATAGTTGATGTCTTCAAAGAAAAGTCCGTACATGGTGGATTGTATGGGAGCCACAGTTTTCTTGGTGTTTACCTGCAGCACATGTGATTGTGCCTGTGTGTTACAGGCAAAGGTCAAAGCCACCATTGTGGTCGCCACCATTTTCAAATTCATAGTCATAGTGTTGTTAGTGTTTCGTTAGTATTCGTTAGTACTTGTTTTAAGGTGTAAAGGTACGAATAAGCGAGCAAAATGCAAAAGAAATGCTCGCATTTCTTTTCGTTTTCGAGCGAAAGTACCTTCGCAACTATGTTGCAGAGGTACGAATAAGCGAGCAAAATGCAAAAGAAAAGCTCGCATTTCTTTTCGTTTTCGAGCGAAAGTACCTTCGCAACTATGTTGCAGAGGTACGAATAAGCGAGCAGCGAGCGTATTAAATTAAGGTCAATATGATGGCGTTATCGATGGATTTTCGTAATTTTGCAACGTTATAAAGCAAGAACGTTATGAAAGACAGATTTAGTTTTCGTCAGTTTGATGTCGTACAAGAAGGTTGCGCCATGAAGGTTGGAACCGATGGTGTTCTGCTTGGTTCTTGGGCCAATGGAGGTCATCGTATCCTCGATGTGGGATGTGGCACAGGTCTCATTGCCTTGATGATGGCACAGCGTTTTCCTGCTGCCGAGATTGATGCCATTGACATTGACCATGATGCTTTTGAAACAGCACATCGTAATGTGGAGCAGTCGCCCTTTAGCGACCGCATCATCGTTGCAAGAGCAAAAGTGCAGGAATGGCAACCTATTCATCGCTGCGTTCATGATGCTCAGACCTTACCGCTTTATGACGCTATTGTATGTAATCCGCCGTTTTTTATCAACTCGCTACAATGTCCTGATAATAAGCGTACTGTGGCACGACACGCGGAAACGTTGACCTTTTCCGAACTGATGGCGTCGGCTGAGAGGCTTATGGCGGAAGAAGGGGAAATATCTGTTGTGATTCCTGTTGAGGTAAAGTCGCTAATGGACGAAGCTGCTATTTTAGTCGGACTGTTCCCCCACAGAATCTGTATGTTTCGTACCACCGATCGGAAACCGCCTCGTCGTGTATTGTTGTCTTATACGAAGAAGCCAAGACGGATGGAGTCTGAAGAAATGGTGTTGGGCGATGAAACCTATCGTCGATTGACCGGATATTTCTATCTATAGCGTCAAGTAACTGTTGTAGAAACGGGAAATAGAAATGATGCAAAGGCTTACTCGTAGCGCATGGAACGTGCCGGATGGATGCGTGATATGAGTACGGTAGGTATTAAAAGTACGACCATAGTAACCAATAGCGTGGCAGCATTAAGAGCTACTATCAACGGGATGTTTAATTCCATGGGAGCTTCGCTGACATAATAGTTGGCAGGGTCAAGTGTGACGAAACCAGTCTTTTGTTGGAGTACGACAAGGCCTATGCCCAGAATATTTCCCCACAACATGCCTTGTCCCACGATGAAGACAGCAAACCACAGGAAGGTATAGCGAATAGATTTTGTCTGAGCTCCAAGTGCTTTCAATAGGCCTATCATCTGTGTGCGTTCGAGGATGATGATGAGCAGACCGCTTATCATCGTGAAGCATGCAACGCACACCATGAGTATCAGAATAACCCATACGTTCATGTCGAGCAATGAAAGCCAGGAAAAGATTTGTGGATACGATTCGTAGATGGTGTGGGAGGTGAGGATTTCACCATAATGGTCGGTATGGCGGTTGATGCGCTGTACGACGCGGTCGGCAGTTGCGTTGAGATTGTTAAAATCCTCAACAAGCAGTTCTGCGCCACTACATTGGTCTTTCTCCCAATTATTGAGACGAACGGCTGTGGGGAGATCTGTGAAGCACATGACTTCATCAAACTGGCTCATATTAGAGGCATAGATGGCAGCAATGGTAAACTTTCTGGCGCGTACATTATCATAGCTGATGAAATAGGCGGCGATGCGGTCGTTGACCTTCAAATTGAGCTTGTTGGCCATCTGTTGCGATATGACCAGTTGGTAACTGCTCTTTTCGCTGGAGAATTTGGGCAGGGTGCCAGCAGTAAGGTTGCTGTTGAGAAATGTGACATCGTAATCGCTTCCGACGCCCTTGAGCGCAATACCCATGAAATCTGCGTCAGTCTTGAGAATGCCTTGGCTCAAAGCATAACGTTCTACATGTTTGACGCCCGGTATGTGCTTGATGGCATTTGCCAACGAGTCATCAATGCAGATTGGGGCGGGCATGGGAGACTGTGATGATAAGAAATTTTCCACTCGGATATGGCTGCCGAAGCCCACCACTTTGTCGCGAATGGTGTGTTTGAATCCCAACACTACCGAAACCGTGACAATCATAACCGCTAAACCGATGGCGATGCCTATCATGGCAATACGAATAGCTGGGCGGCTCACTTTACGGCGGTCGCCTTTGTCGCTATAGATGCGTTTTGCTATGAAAAGTGGGAAATTCATGGTTTTTATCTAAATACCTTAAATGGTGGCAGACCGAATATTACTGTTCATCAACGCGACCAGGGTAAGCCTCCAATGCCTTACGCAATACGAGGAGCGCTCGCTCAAGGTTTTCTTTCTTCAGCACGTAGGCAATACGCACCTGATTGATGCCAGCACCAGGCGTGGTGTAGAAACCAGCGGCAGGAGCCATCATCACAGTTTCACCTTCGTAGGTGAACTCTTCCAAACACCAACGGCAAAATTCTTCTGCATTGTCAACGGGGAGCTTTGCTACGGTATAGAAAGCTCCCATGGGGATGGGCGAATAGACACCAGGAATGCGGTTGAGTCCGTCAATCAGACACTTACGTCGTTCGACATATTCGTCATAGACATCGCGGTAGTACTCTTCAGGAGCATCGAGTGAAGCCTCTGCTACAATCTGTCCGATGAGAGGAGGAGAGAGGCGTGCCTGACAGAACTTCATGACTGCCTTGCGCACTTCTGCATTTTTGGTGATGAGCGCACCGATGCGAATACCACATTCTGAATAGCGTTTAGAAACCGAGTCGATGAGGATGACATTCTGCTCGATGCCCTCAAGATGGCAAGCGGAAATATAGGGTGAACCGGTATAAATATATTCACGATAAACCTCATCGGAAAAGAGATAGAGGTCGTATTTCTTCACAAGGTCACGGATTTGCTGCATCTCACGACGTGTATAAAGATAACCCGTCGGGTTGTTGGGATTGCAAATCATGATGGCGCGTGTGCGGTCGTTGATGAGTTCTTCAAATTTCTCTACCTTAGGCAAGGAGAAACCTTCCTCGATCGTTGTGGCGATGGTGCGAATCTTTGCACCGGCAGAAATGGCAAACGCCATATAGTTGGCATAAGCCGGTTCGGGTACGATAATCTCGTCGCCAGGATTGAGGCACGACATGAATGCAAACAAAACAGCTTCGGAACCGCCAGAGGTGATGATGATGTCGTCTGCCGATACGTTGATGTGGTATTTGGCATAATAGCCCACCAATTTCTCGCGATAACTGAGGTAACCCTGAGATGGTGAGTATTCGAGAATGCTTCTATCCACTTTCTTCAATGCGTCGAGTCCTACCTGCGGTGTAGGCAGGTCAGGCTGTCCGATGTTGAGGTGATAGACCTTGGTTCCCCGTTTTTTTGCTGCTGCGGCCAATGGAGCGAGTTTTCTGATAGGTGACTCGGGCATCTCCAGTCCGCGAACTGATATTTCTGGCATTGTTTTCTTTTTTTCGTTTCAAAGTGCAAAGGTACTGTAAACCAACTGAACTACAAAGAAAAACGTCGATTTTCTTTGTCTTTGCTGTGATTGACTTACCTTGTGGCTAATGGCATAGAAATCCTATTGTCATTTATTTGCTTGTTTCCAAACTGCTGCGCTTATCGCGGTGGAAAGAACGGTAGTCGTCTAATGGTATTTCAACATCGGGCTCCACGAGTTCGCCTTGCTGAGGAAGATGGAACTTCATGTAGCGGATATTGAGGCCACGGGCAATCCATTGTGCTTCGTAGAAAGTCTGGATGGACAGAATTTTGCGAGTCTCCTCATCGATACCGTCGGTATGATAGAGATCTTCGGTGCGGAAGAGCAGGGGCAGACGGTTTGCCTCGACCATGTAGGTGGTATAGGTGAAGAGGAAGTTGGAGTCGGTCTTCAAGTGGATGAGACCTCCGTCAACGAGAAAATGGCGGTAGCGGTTCATGAAATAAGTACTGGTGAGCCGTTTGCGTGGATTTTTCATCTGGGGGTCGCTGAAGGTAAGCCAGATCTCCTGAACCTCGTCTTTGGCAAAGAAACGGTCGATGATCTCGATATTGGTGCGTAGGAAGGCCACGTTGGACAGCCCTGCTGTAAGTGCTTCTTTTGCTCCTTTATGCATGCGTGCTCCTTTGATGTCAACACCGATGAAGTTGACCTGTGGGTAGAGGCGTGCCAGTTCTACGGTATATTCACCCTTACCGCAACCCAGTTCGAGGACGATGGGATTGTCGTTATGAAAATATTGTTCGCGCCAATGTCCCTTCATTTCGAAAGGTACATTCTCGATGACTGAGAATGGATATTGGAAGACGTTGCTGAACGTCTCCATTTCTGCAAATTTCTGTAGTTTTCCTTTTCCCATGTAGTATGGATTATATTGTTTCGATGGTAATGGTATCATCTGAAAACTCTTGGTCGTCGGCTTTCAGGTCGGCATAGAAATGGGCATGTGCCACTTCCATGTATGGAGCTAAGAAAAGATAACCGATTCCCAAGGTGAGGATGCAGAGCAATGCCCATCCAAGGAAACTCAGGTCGAGTACGAAGAGGCGCCATTTGTTGCCTTGCATCAGTCGCATGCTTTCCTCAATGGCCTCGTTGTAAGCCAAGTCAGGACGGTCGACAAGGACAAATTCGGTCATGGCATAGGAGTAGCTCTTGACGATGCCTGGTATGATAAGCAACAAAGACCATAATAAGGTATAGATACCTTTGAGGAGTATTGTCAAGAAGATGCGTGTGAAATCGTGATAACCCTTAGTCAGGTTTCCGTAGTTTACTTTCATGTCACGTGATACTTCCAAAAAGGTGATGGTCACGCCCCATGACATAGGGATGAGTAAAAGAGAAAAGATGTTGCTGGTAAGCGATGATGTTATTTCTGATGTAGTAGGCATCAGCAATCCTGTGCCACAGCTTACAGTACCACCGATAAGGAGATATATGAGGACAAGAATGGCGCTCTCGCCCCATTTGTGTTCAAGACTGCTAATGGCTCTCTCTTTACAATTTACGATGTATCCCATTTTTTTTCTTTGTGTTATGTTTTATGATAATGTCGGGCCGAGAATGTTCACGGCCCGACGGAGATTTTATGAACAAGGATGGATGTAATAAACATCCTTTCAGCTGAAGTGCTGCCTAAGCAGACTTTAGCGTGAATGATATTATTCGATGACTACAGTAGTCCATCCGTGCTTGTCTTCTGCAATACCATACTGGATGTCGCGCAGATGGTTGAAGAGTTTCTCAGACCAAGGACCTGGTTTGTCGCCGAAGGAATAAACCTTGCCTGTGTCGAGGTCATCAATATGGCTGATGGGACTGATAACTGCTGCTGTTCCACAAGCACCTGCCTCTTCGAATGTCTCCAACTCCTCTTCGGGAATCTGACGGCGCTCAACCTTCATGCCTAAATCCTCGGCCAACTGCATGAGTGAACGGTTGGTGATAGAGGGAAGAATAGAGGTTGACTTCGGAGTGACGTAGGTGTTGTTCTTGATGCCGAAGAAGTTGGCGGCACCACACTCGTCAATGTATTTCTTCTCTTTAGCATCGAGATAGAATTCGCAGGCGTAACCCTTCTCGTGTGCCAGATTGTTGGCAAAGAGGGATGCAGCATAGTTGCCACCCACCTTGTATTTTCCTGTGCCAAGAGGAGCAGAACGGTCGTAGTCGCGTATAATGACGTAGGGGTTGGCAGAGAAACCACCCTTGAAATATGGGCCTACGGGAGTTACGAAAATCAGGAAACAGTATTCTTTTGAAGGATGTACACCAACCTGTGCACTGGTACCGATGAGCAATGGACGGATGTAGAGTGTTGCGCCACTCTCATAGGTAGGAATCCATTCCTGATTGAGACGTACCACCTTTTTGACCATTTCGGTGAAGAGTTCGGTGGGAAGTTCGGGCATGAGAATACCGCGACAAGTGCTCTGCAGACGCTCGGCATTGTCCTTCACACGGAAGATGCGTACCTTTCCGTCTGGACAGCGGTAAGCCTTCAGACCTTCAAAGGCCTCTTGTCCGTAGTGCAGACAGGTGGCAGCCATGTGCAGGTTGAGATACTCGTCGGAGCAAACCTCTATTTCGCCCCACTTACCGTCACGATAGTAACAGCGTACATTGTAGTCGGTCTTGATGTAACCGAAAGGCAGATTAGCCCAATCTAATTGTTTCATATCTTTATATGTTTGACAGTTGTGCTTGCAAATTTAATCATTTTTGTTAAGTTTTGCAATAATTTCGATGCTTTTGTTGCTCAAAATGCTCATCTTTATCGATTATTTCTCGGCTTGGGTGAGTTTATCTATCTCCTTTTCCGTTTCGGTGAGCCGTTTCTTGCAAAGCGTGATGAGTTCTTGGGCTTCTTTCATGTGGGCGGTAATCTGGTCGATGTCCAGTTGGCCGCCCTCCATTTTACGGACGATTTCCTGAAGCCGTGCAAAGGCTTCTTCATATTTTTGGGGATGATTCATTGTATGATGGATTTGATGGTTCCTTGTTTCAGTCGTGTCTCTATCTCGTCACCGGATTTAACGTCTTGGGGGCTCTTGACAATCTGTCCGTTGTGGAGCGTGATACTGTAACCGCGTTGGAGAAGTAACTGTGGGTCGTAGCCTTCCAGTTTGAGTTGGATGCGCTCCAGGCTGTGGTGTGCTTCTGTCATAAGGCGTTGCGCCAGATGAGGTAGAAGCGTGGTGATATGTTCCAGTTGCAGTCGATGGCGCTGCAGTCGGTCTAGTGCATAATGTGCAATGACATTTTCTGCATCAGCCACCTGTTGTAAGGTGTTGCAAAGGTGGGTTATCAGTAGTGTGGCTGCGGCTGTTGGAGTCTTTACTCTGGTATGGCTCACCATGTCGAGCACACATTCGTCGCGGTCGTGACCGATACCTGTGATGATGGGCAACGGGAAGTTGGCAACGTTCTCTGCCAACGGAAGGGTGTCGAAACCGCTCATGTCGCTGGTAGCTCCTCCACCGCGGATGATGACTACCGCATCGAAGTCGTCGATACGGTTATTGATGAGGTTGAGTGCCTGGATGACACTTTGTTCTACGCGTTCGCCTTGCATGATGGCAGGGAAGAGCTCGGTGTGGAATTGAAGGTTGTATTCGTTGTCGAGCAATTGCCGACAGAAGTCTCCGTAGCCTGCTGCCGATTCTGCCGAGATAACGGCAATGCGCTGAGCAAAGGGAGACAGACGTAGTTCGCGTTGGAGGTCGAAAACTCCTTGGACTTTCAATGTCTTGATAATTTCTTGTCGGCGACGTGCTAAATCTCCGATGGTGTAGGTAGGGTCAATATCGCTGACAATCCAGGAAAAGCCATAGGCTTCGTGGAATTGTGGATAGACTCGCAACAGTACTTTCATGCCAGCGCGTAACGGTTGTCCTGTGGCTCGAAGAAACGTAGCATGGAGTAGTGTCCAGGTCTGTCGCCAACATTTGGCAGATGCTTTGGCAATGGGCGAATTGGAGCGCTCGTCTTTTTCTACCAGTTCCATATAGCAATGTCCATTGCGCTCACGACATTCTGCCAATTCTGCCTCTACCCAATACTCATCGGGTAAGGCGTTGCTGACGGCTTCGTGGACTAATGCGTTGAGTGCATATAGTGAGAAATGGTGGCTTTGCTCCATAATTCTATTCCGTTTGGGATGGCTGATCAGATTTCTGTTGGATGCGCCCTACCATATAGGCTCGCCAAAAGTTTGGAAGTCCGTAGCCGGTGATGTTGTCGGGGTGTTCGCTATTGCGACTGGTCTGACGAATGAGTTGTATAATCTGCCTCGCGGTCAGTTTCGGTAAGGCTTGCCACAAACAGGCGGTCAGGCCGCAAATGATGGGTGAGGCAAAGGAGGTGCCCATATCCTGGGCAATGGTTCCACGTCCTGTAACAATGGTTGCGGGACTTCCGATGGCCACAACATCTGGTTTGATGCGTCCGTCTTGTGTGGGACCTACTGCGCTGAAAGGAGCGTTTCCGAGTTCCTCCGTAACAGCGCCTACGGTGAGACAGTCCTCAGCATCAGCAGGAAAGGTAAGTTTCTTCCAGCCTCCCATACCCGTATTGCCCGATGAATTGACAAGGATAATACCTTTTCCGATGACCATTGATGCAGTACGGCTGATGAATGTTGAGTGGCCGTCGAGTTGCCAGAGTTGATGTGACCCGATACCGTGGTCGTATTGATGATAGCCAAGGGATGAGTTGATGAGATCGCATCCTACCGAATCGGCAAATTCTACTGCCATTGCCCAATAGTCTTCCTCTACTTCTTGTTCTGACTGCGGGTCTTCGCAGCGCAGAAGCCAATAAGAAGCCTGAGGGGCTGTTCCTATATAATAATAAGGTGTATTGATGGCCATGGTGGATAGAACGCGTGTGCCGTGGTCAGTCTCATAGAAGACCGACGGTGAGTTTGGAAATACGAAATCACGTGTGCCTTTGATGTCAACCTTCGAGAAGGCAGGTATGCGATTGACGTTTTTGAATCCTCCGTCTAAGACTGCAATCGTCAGTCCTTCACCACGATAGCCGATGTCGTGAAGTCTTTGGCCGTTGGTGGTCTGAATCTGATCTGCTGCGCGACCGTACATGGTGTCGGGAATAGAGTCGTTAGGTAGAAAAGAATCGTGGAATTTTGTTCGGATGGCAGTCGGCTCGATGGAGTCGGGGGCTTGCCATACGTTTCGGCAATTGCTGACAAAGGGAAGATGGCGGATGCGCTGGATGTCGGAAGTGTCGCGCATTTCAACAAGAACGGTGTTGTTCCATCGGCTTTGTCCGATAACGGCGGTCTGGCGGTTTTCGATTGCTCTAATATAATGTGGACTGACTGGAAGATCGGTAGAATCGATGGCAAGTCCTTGGCGCTTACGGCGTTCAATGCTTCGACGGGAAAGAAAACGTGACGGATGGTCGATGGAGTAGGGTGATTTGTTTTTGTCTGTCAACGTGATACGGTAGATATAAGCCGGACACACCTTGTTTCTGATCCGCTTGGCGCTGGCCTGTGTTGTTGCTGCCGTTGTGGTGATGCAACATATTACCGTTAACAATGTCAACAGAGTGATTCGCATGTTTCAATCCTATTTTCTTTTAGGTTGCGAAGTTACGAAGAAATGGGGAAACTGCCAAAAAAATGTTCGTTTTTCCGTTGAAGACGTCGCTTGTTGGTTGCCTTTGGATTGTTTTGTCGCTTTTCGACATAGTAAAAAAATGAATTGCTCTTTCTTAAGTGTGAATGGATATTATACTTTAGAGTGGCTTTTGGGTTGTCTTATTGCTTTCGGGATGTGTTCGGGATGTGTTCGGGATGCAGGTGTTCGTAGAGAATAAGCAAGACAGATGTTTGTTCACAAAACTTAAAAAATGTATTTTCCCTCTGCCTTCGCTGCTCCAAAATTTGCCTTTGGCTTATTTTGTCGCGACTCAACAGAGTAAAAATGTATTGTTACTCTGCTTTCGCTGCTCCAAAATTTGCCTTTGGCTTATTATGTCGCGACTCAACAGAGTAAAAATGTATTGTTACTCTGCTTTCGCTGCTCCAAAATTTGGTATTCTGCTCGAATTGCACTATCTTTGCACAAAATATAAACGAATGGATAATAGACAAGCGACCCTTGAACTTGGAACCAAACCTGTAGGACAATTGCTTATGCAATATGCGCTACCTGCCATTGTGGCAATGACCGCCTCCAGTCTCTACAATATGGTTGACTCCATATTCATAGGACAAGGTGTAGGAGCTATGGCTATTTCGGGATTGGCAATCACATTTCCTTTTATGAACCTGTCGGGAGCGGTAGGAGCTGCCATTGGTGTGGGAGCGTCCACCTATCTCTCTGTGAAACTTGGACAGAAAGACTATAAGACCGCAGAGCTGCTTTTGGGAAATGCTATCGTTCTGAAAATTATTACGGGAATCCTATTCGGAGCCGTATGCCTCTTGTTCCTTGACCCTATCCTTTATTTCTTCGGTGCAACAGAGAACACTATAGGATATGCACGTGAATATATGCAGATTATCTTAGTGGGAAATGTGGCAACGCATCTGTATTTCGGACTTAATGCCTTGCTGAGGGCAGCTTCGAAACCCAAACAGGCCATGTATGCAACCATATTTACGGTTGTTATCAACACGATTCTGGACCCCATATTCATCTGGGTATTTGATATGGGCATACGAGGAGCAGCATTGGCAACAATTTTAGCACAGATGCTGGCACTATGTTGGCAACTGTCCATCTTCTCCAATCCTAAAGAAATGCTCCACTTTAAAAGGGGAACATATCGGTTGAGAGCGGATATCATCAAGAATATTCTGGCTATTGGTATTTCTCCTTTCTCCATGAATGCTTGTGCTTGTATTGTGGTTATCTTCATCAATACAGCATTGGTACGCTACGGTGGGGATATGGCCGTTGGAGCCTATGGAATCGCTAATAGAATTGCCTTTATCTTTGTGATGATTGTTATGGGAATCAAGCAGGGATTGCAGCCCATTGCTGGATATAATTATGGTGCACAACTCCATAGCAGACTCATACACGTAGTAAGATTGGCAATGCTTGCTGCAACAGTAGTGGTTGTGGCAGGATGGGTTACAGGACAACTGTTGCCATACTATTGCGCCAGACTCTTTACTTCTGACCAAACACTCATCAATCATTCCATACAAGCTATTAGGGTTAATATGCTCCTATTCCCCTTGATAGGATACCAGATGGTGGTCACCTGTTTCTTCCAATCGATAGGAAAAGCAAAAATCAGCATGCTTCTCTCCTTGTCGAGACAAATGCTATTCCTCGTGCCACTACTCATTATCCTACCACCGATATTTAAAATAGACGGAGTATGGGCTGCACTACCTGCTAGTGATGGAATTGCATTTATTGTGACGTGGGTGACAATGGAAACCTATAAGAAAAAACTTAGAACAAATGCTCAACAATAAAATCATCATCAACGTAGGCCGACAACTCGGTAGTGGCGGACACGACATCGCACGTATGCTCGCCATGGATTTCAATGCGAAATACTACGATAAAGAATTGCTTAACCTGGCTGCCAAGGAAAGTGGATTCTGCGAAAAATTCTTCGAACAGAATGATGAACAACGTGGATTTCTGCGAACACTCTTTCATCTGCATGCACCTCACATGGGGGATAATAACATGTACAGCAACGACTTCTCGCAAGAGAATCTCTTCAAATTTCAAAGCGATGCTATAAGAAAGGCAGCACAAGAGTCTTCGTGCGTCTTTGTTGGAAGATGTGCTGACTATGTGCTGCGTGATTACCCTAATGTCGTCAACGTGTTTGTTACTGCAGATATGGATTTTCGCATAGACCAAGTGATGCATAAACAAAATATAGGAAGGGAGGAAGCACGAAAATTCATTGAAAACGGTGAGTCAAAACGTGCTGCATACTATAATTATTATACCGGAAAGAAATGGGGACATGCTTCGTCTTATGATCTCTGTATCGACTCTTCAAAACTTGGATTGCAAGCAACGGAACACATCATTGCTGACTTCATAAGAAAATATCTCGACCTCGATTGAAACAAAAAGAAATATGAAGAGAATCGGAATCATCAGTGACACACATTCTTATTGGGATGATAAATATCTTACCTATTTCGAAGAGTGTGACGAAATATGGCACGCTGGAGATATTGGCTCGGTAGAAGTGGCAGAAAAATTAGCGGCTTTCAGACCGTTACGGGCTGTTTGCGGAAACTGCGACGGAGGAGACCTAAGACTGATGTACCCTGAAGTGCTGAGATGGAAATGTGAAGATGTGGAAGTGCTTATGAAACATATAGGTGGGTATCCTGGCAACTATGATGCCAGCATAAGAGGACAAATCTATGCCTCACCGCCACAATTGTTTATCAGTGGACATTCACACATCCTTAAAGTGAAATACGATAAGACACTTCGTCTCTTACACATCAATCCTGGTGCTGCCGGACAACAAGGTTGGCACAAGGAACGCACACTGGTCAGACTGACCATAGATAAAAATGAATTTAAAGACTGTGAGGTCATCACTCTTGGTCATCATTTATAAACCATAGGAAGCAGATAGATATGAAAACAATCGTCATTACTGGTGGCGCAGGCTTTATAGGAAGCCATGTAGTGCGCCTGTTCGTGAACAAGTATCCTGAGTATCACATCATCAACCTCGATAAACTCACTTATGCAGGTAATCTGGCCAATCTTAAAGATGTGGAAGATAAACCTAACTATGAGTTTGTGAAAATGGACATCTGCGACTTCGACGCCTTCTATAAACTCATGCAAGAAAAGCATGTCGATGGCATCATTCATCTTGCCGCAGAAAGTCACGTGGATCGCTCTATCAAAGACCCATTTACATTTGCACAAACCAATGTGATGGGAACACTCGCGCTACTTCAGGCTGCAAAACTCTATTGGGAGTCATTGCCCGAAAAATATGAAGGAAAACGATTCTATCACATTTCTACCGACGAAGTGTATGGAGCTCTTGAACTGACACATCCAGAGGGTATCAAACCACCATATACTACAACAGCTTCGTCTGCACAGCACCATCTGGCTTACGGAGAACAGTTCTTCCTCGAAACAACAAAGTATAACCCACACTCTCCATATTCTGCATCGAAGGCAAGTTCTGACCATTTCGTTAGAGCTTTCCACGATACATACGGAATGCCTATAGTGGTGACAAACTGTTCTAATAACTACGGACCCTATCAGTTCCCGGAGAAGTTGATTCCTTTGTTTATTAACAATATACGTCATCGCAAACCATTGCCCGTATATGGAAAAGGTGAAAATGTACGCGATTGGCTCTTCGTGGAAGATCATGCAAAAGCTATTGATCTGATCTTCCATAAAGGAAAAATAGCTGATACCTATAATATCGGAGGATTTAACGAGTGGAAGAATATCGATATTATCAAGGTGGTGATTAAAACCGTTGACAGATTGCTCGGACGTAAAGAAGGAGAAGATATGGATCTCATTACTTTCGTAACAGACCGAGCTGGACATGACCTGCGCTATGCTATTGACTCTACAAAATTGCAGAAAGAACTCGGATGGGAACCTTCATTACAGTTTGAAGAGGGTATAGAGAAAACGGTACGCTGGTATCTCGACAATCAGGACTGGCTCGATAATGTGACCTCGGGAGACTATCAGAAATACTATGACAATATGTATTCACAACAATCATAATTTTAACAGTAACATTATTAATGAAGAAAGTATTACTACTTGGAAGCGGAGAACTTGGTAAAGAGTTCGTAATTGCCGCAAAGCGTGCAGGTGCCTACGTGGTGGCATGCGATCGTTATGACAATGCTCCTGCCATGCAAGTGGCAGATGAGCGAGAGATTTTCTCTATGCTGGATGGTGATGCCCTTACGGCTGTCGTCAATAAGCATAAACCAGATCTTATCGTTCCTGAGATTGAAGCAATCCGTACAGAACGTCTTTTTGATTTTGAAAAACAAGGCATTCAAGTTGTACCTTCTGCTCGCGCCGTGAATTTTACTATGAACAGACGCGCTATCCGCGATCTGGCCTCACGCGAATTGGGTCTTCGTACTGCCAAGTATTTTTACGCTAAAACATTTGATGAATTTAAAAAAGCTGCAGACGAAATCGGATTCCCATGTGTGGTAAAACCACTAATGTCATCTTCTGGACATGGACAAAGCTATGTACACAATGATGACGAACTTGAACAGGCTTTTAAAGATGCTATGGAAGGTAGTCGTGGAGATGTAAAAGAGGTGATTATTGAGGAATTTATTGATTTTGAATCTGAATTCACTCTTCTTACTGTGACACAGAAAAACGCTCCAACAATATTCTGCCCACCTATCGGACACGTACAAAAGAGCGGAGATTATCGCGAGTCATGGCAACCCTATAAAATATCAGAACAGGCTCTTGCACAAGCTCAGCATATGGCTGACCAAGTGACTAAAGCGCTGACAGGATACGGAATATGGGGCGTGGAATTCTTCCTGACCAAACAAGGAGAAGTCATTTTCTCTGAATTGAGCCCTCGCCCACATGACACGGGAATGGTAACTCTCGGACATACAACAAACCTATCGGAGTTTGAACTTCATTTCAGAGCTATCATGGGCTTGCCTATCGCCGATATTAGACTGGAACATGCAGGCGCTTCTGCGGTAGTCCTTTCGCCTATAGAAAAGAAAGGTCCACTTGATTACAACCTCGTCGATGCACTAAAAGAGGAATGCACACGAGTGCGTATCTTCGGAAAACCAGAAGCTCATCCGGGAAGACGCATGGGTGTGGTCCTATGCTATGGTGATACTGATGCCGATACTGATGCCTTGCGCAATAAAGCTAAACGATTGGCAAAGACTGTGCTGGGAACAGATCCTTATGCAAAAATTGAACACTAAACTGATTACTCTTCCAAAAATTGCCGATTCAAGGGGAAACCTCACCGTTGCAGAGGCTTTCGATAACGTGCCCTTTGATATAAAAAGGGTTTATTGGTTGTATGAAGTCCCAGAAAACGGCAGTAGGGGAGGACATGCACATCGCCGGCTCCAGCAACTTCTTGTTGCTGTGAGTGGCGCTTGTCATGTCACACTCGATAATGGCTACGAACGAAAAACGATACTTCTCAATAATCCCTATCAAGGATTGTTCATTGATAAGACACTATGGGTGACTCTTGATCAATTTTCACCAGGTGCCGTTTGTTTGGTTTTAGCATCAGAAGGTTATAATGCCGCAGATTATATTGATGATTACAACGAGTTTTTGAAGTATGTGAAATGTTCCAAATAACTCCTTACCATTCATCTGAATACGAAAAATGGAATGCTTTTGTGGAGCGTTCGAAAAATGCTACGTTCCTTTTTGACAGACATTATATGGATTATCATGCTGATCGTTTTCAGGATGCCTCATTGATGTTTTATCTTGAAGGAAGACTGGTCGCTTTGTTACCTGCCCACAAAGACGGAGATACGCTTTGCTCACATAATGGATTGACGTACGGTGGATTGATAATGGATGAAAAGGCTACTGCAGAAAGAATATCTGTGTTGTTTGCAGAAATGAATGATTACCTGCGAAACCAAGGATTTAGGACAGTCTTCTATAAACCAGTACCATGGATCTATCATCAGTATGCTGCAGAAGAGGATCTTTATGCTTTGTATAATGTATGTAAAGCTCAACTCGTGGGACGTGATGTGGCTGCTGTCGCCTGCACAAATCATTTGCTACCATGGAGGAATATCCGTAAACAAGGAGCTAAAAAAGCAATTCAACATGGTTGTGTTATTCGTGAGGGGGAAAACTATTCTGATTTTTGGGATATTCTGACTGAGAATCTACAGACAAAATATGGCGTATCTCCTGTTCATACGTTAGATGAAATACATTTGCTTCATCATCTTTTTCCAAAACAAATCAGACTTTTTGTGGCAGAGATTAATGGTCGTGTCATGGGAGGAACTGTTTTGTACATGACTCGAAATGTAGTTCATGTGCAGTATATATCTGCTTCTGCTGAAGGCAAACGTTTACACGTACTTGATTGCCTTTTCGATTTCCTTCTGGAAAATCTTCCGCAAGAATGCCACTATTTTGATTTCGGAAAATCAACAGCAACAGACAGTTGCCTGTTGAATGCTTCCTTGGCTTATCAAAAAGAAGGATTTGGGGCGAGAAGCATTTGTTATGATACGTACCAATGGAATCTTTGATATGAAATATTGCGATTTGAAATTATTGTCTGACCATAGAAAAGAGCAATTACATGATGCCATAGATTCTGTTTTACAGAGTGGGTGGTATCTACGAGGGGAAGCAACAGAACGCTTTGAAAGACATTATGCCCGTTATATTGGAACGCGATATTGTGTGGGCTGTGGCAATGGACTTGATGCTTTGTGGCTGATTCTTCGTGCATATAAAGAAATGGGAGTGATAAACGAAGGAGACGAGGTGATCGTACCTGCCAATACGTATATTGCTTCTTTATTGGCTATTACAGAGAATCGACTCGTTCCTGTTCTTGTTGAACCAAATCTCGAAACGTTGCAAATTGATGAAAGTCAGATAGAAAAGGCGATTACCAGACGAACACGTGCCGTTATGATCGTGCATCTATATGGTTCGTGTGCTTATAGTAAACGTATTGCTGAAATCTGTAAGAAATACGAGCTGAAATTAGTGGAGGATAATGCGCAGGCTCATGGATGTGAATGGAATGGTATAAAAACAGGGGCATTGGGAGATGCAGCAGGACATAGTTTTTATCCAACAAAAAATCTTGGAGCATTAGGTGATGCTGGAGCTGTTACAACCAATGACGAACAATTGGCGGAAATAATCAGAGAATTAGGGAATTATGGTAGTTCCCAGAAGTATTTGTTTGAACGCTGTGGAAGAAATTCGAGAATAGATGAAATACAAGCGGCTGTTCTTGATGTGAAACTGTCATGGTTGGATTCGGATAATCAGAGCAGACGAAATATTGCTAACATCTACGATAAACTGATTAACAATCCATTGATTCGAACAGCAAAAATGTCTTCTCGGGCTGTCTATCATATCTATCCTCTATTTTGTGAAAAACGAAATGAACTTCAGACATATTTGAAAGAACATGATGTGGAAACGGTAATCCATTATCCAGTTCCCCCACATCTACAGAAGTGTTATCCTGCATTAAAACGTTCATTCCCTATAACGGAGCTGATTCATCAGCAGGAATTAAGTCTGCCTTGTTATCCAATGATGAAAGAAAAAGAGGCAGACCATATTGCCCGCCTCTTGAATGATTTTTTTTGACCCTCATTAGCTCATTAGGAGGGAGTATCCATTGATGCAAACATCAATCTGGCATCAGAAGAATAGTAACGCTTCGTGCTGCTTGAGCTCCCATTACCAATACCTGGGCAATATCTGCTGTCTTTGATGGACCGCTAATAAAGGTACCGTAACCATCATATTTCGAGTCGAATGCAATCTGCTTGTAGGCTTCGTGCATGTTGTTTACAATCTGAGACTTACGAAGTAGAATGACGATATTCTCGGAGATGAAACAAACGGCTTTTTCTTTCATTTGCTGAGGAATCCAAATGCATCCGTTTTCTGCCACACCAAACATTCCTCGTATTATACCCACGTCAGTCCCGTTGAGAGCTTGAGCATTCTCTATTGTGTCGGGATTTCGTGTGGCGATGGTAATCTCGGAGAGGTTGGAGGCAATCTCTTTGGCATCAGGATAGAGTTCTTTGACCAGAGCATTAATATCTTGATTCTCTTTTACTTCTATGATGTTGCCACCAACATTCTTGCTCATTTCTATAAATTGCGAAAGTGGTTCTTTATAAGTAATGGGCGTGATGTCACTTAGATCGGGCATTTCAAAACGTTCATGAATATTTGAACGATACTTCTTAAGTATATCTTCCTTGTTGCTCATAATCTGTTGTATGATAGGGTGTTATTTGTCTAATTCCTTAATTAACTCATGGAAAGGCTTCTTGGGAAATTGCATCATTTTATGACCTTCTGCCCATGGATTCAGACCATTGTTAAGAACAAACGATGGAAGAATATTGGCCCATGAGGCCATGCCCGTGGCAAGGTTGTAAAGCCATGAATGGTTGTAAAGTGCAGTCATACCTTTACACATTAACTTCTTCTGTGGATTGGCTGTGCCGAATTCATCTAACTGCTGACGCCAAAGGTATATCTGATCTCCAAGGTTTACTTTGACAGGACATACTGACTGACAACTGTTGCAGAGCGTACAAGCTGATACATTGCCTGAATGTTTCTTACTGTCACGAAGCATACCAAGGTTGATTCCTATAGGACCTGGAATGAAATAACTGTAGGAATAACCACCGCTACGGCGATAAACAGGGCAGGTGTTCATACATGAACCACAGCGGATACATTTCAAAGATTCCCAATGGGTAGGATTGCCTATCCACTCCGAACGGCCATTATCAACTAAGATAATGTGCATATTGTCAGCTGTAGGACGAGCTTTACGGAAGTGGCTGGTGTATGTTGTTGTGGGTTGGCCTGTTCCTGCACGGCAGAGCATGCGCTGGAAAACGGCAAGACAATCGTAATTGGGGATGACTTTCTCTAATCCGATTGCGGCAATATGTAGTTTCGGACAGGAAGTGGACATGTCTGCATTACCTTCGTTGGTACACACCACTATATCACCAGTTTCGGCTATACCGAAATTGGCACCTGTCATGCCTGCATCTGCAGTAAGAAACTCATTGCGCAAACTCAATCGGGCACAATAGGTTAGATACGTGGGATCGTGGTTTCCTTTCTCTGAATTGAGCTTTTCTTCAAACAATTCACCTACGTCGTTGTGATTCAGGTGAATAGCGGGCATTACGATATGACTCGGCTTCTGACCTTTCAATTGGATAATGCGCTCACCAAGGTCGGTTTCTACTACTTCTATGCCACGTGCTTCCAAATAGGGATTCATCTCGCATTCTTCCGTGAGCATTGATTTTGATTTCACCATCTTCTTAACATGGTGGCTGCTCAAGATATCATAGACGATCTCATTGAATTCATTGGCATCTTTCGCCCAATGTACAATAACTCCGTTCTTCTCAGCATTGGTGGCAAACTGATCTAGATATTCGTCAAGATGGGTCAAGGTGTGACGCTTGATAGCTGAAGCTTTCTCACGTAATTGCTCCCATTCTTCAAGTCCATAGGCCATCTTGTCGCGTTTGGTGCGAACTGACCAAAATGTGGCGTCGTGCCACTTTGCATATTCTTGGTTTTTTAAGAATTCTTTGGCTGCTTTTGAATGTGATGTACTCATAGTGCATGCGTTTTAATAGGAATACATAAAGTCTTGTTAAAGGCCTGAGGCAAGAATCTCAATAACGTGTTTGAATTGTATGTCTTTGCCTTGTTTACGGGCAATTCCGGCCATGTGCATCAAACAAGAACAGTCGGCACCGGTAATATATTTCGCACCGGTCGCAATATGACGTTCAACTTTGTCTATGCCCATTTGCGTTGACACTGCGGTCTCTTCTACGGAGAACATTCCTCCGAAGCCACAACATTCATCTGGACGGTCAGGCTCTACAACATCAATTCCTTGTACTAATTGAAGAAGGTCTTTGATTTTGTTGAATGGAGCGACGTGCTCTTCTGATGGGGAAGAAAGGCCCAGTTCACGTACACCATGACAGGAGTTGTGGAGGCTTACCTTGTGTGGGAATGTTCCTAAGGGCTGATTGACCTTGACTACGTCGTGAAGGAATTCTACAACGTCCATAATCTTGTCAGACGTCTGACATTCGTGCTTTCCTTTCAACAACCTTGGGTAGTTGAGCTTAATGAACGCGGTACATGATACACTGGGAGCTACGACGTAATCAAACTCCTTAAACTTGTCTTCAAACTTTTTGGCTAAAGGAACGGCTTCGTTTTCAAAACCGGCATTGGCCATGGGCTGTCCGCAACAGGTCTGCTTGAGTGGATAGGTGACATCCAGATTTAGATGGCGCAACAGTTTGTAAGTTGCAACACCAACTTCCGGATAAACGGCATCTACATAGCAGGGGATGAATAGTCCGATTTTCATAAAAGAATTGTGCTTGTTTATTATTGTTTGTTTAGTATGTGCAAGGGAGAGTACTCAGTTGGTAAAGAAGAGTTTGAGCCATTCGACGATGACCCGCATCATTGGGATGCAGTCTGTCAACCTCCTTGTCCTTAAAGTATGTAGTATATTCGTCCATCATGGGGAATAGACCACAAAGTGAGTTGAGATCGATAACAGGAACGGCCCAGATATTACCGGCTTCTTTTACTGATTCTACATAACGCTGAAAGGGCTCACCACAGAGGTTGTAATAATCTTCTGTAGGTTGCCAATTCTTTTCATTACGATAAAAACCTGCCCGATGAATTGGAGTGAGTAATACTATCTGTTTGGTAGGGTAGGTGCGCTTCAATTTGTCGAGGGCGATGTTTATTCGTCCACGATAGGTCGATTTATCCATTATAGGATACATACGTTTACGAGTTACCATGTGCTTGGGCTCGTGTATGCCTGCCATGACTTGTTCTTCTTTGATGTCATACCACTCTCCAATGGGAACACCGGCATTGAAGTCGTTGGTACCGATGAAAATGATGATGGCGTCAACCGAATCACCATGTTCTTGATGCAACTTTTCTGTTTGGGTGGGAATGTTGTCCCATTGACGACCGCTGACACCATATATATAAGGTGTAATACCGAGCCAGTCCTCTAGAAAATTCCAAAACTTCAATTTAGAACCATCGTTGTTGGGGTCAGTAATTGAATCACCAAAATAAGCCACGCGCTTATGCGCCCATGGATGAGGGAAGCTAATGGTCTGAGCATTGACTTCATGAGCCAGTGCAAGGATGAAATACAGCGCAAAAAAAATATATCGTTTCATTATTTTATTAAATTATGGATTATTTAACTGCAAAAGTAGAAAAAAATGAAGAAACTACCAACTTCCTTTGTTTTTTTTAATATTATTGATGCTGCAATTAGCGAAAAAAATGACTAACTTTGCAAACGAATAAATACAAAACGAATATGAATAACAATTATTTTGAAAATGATCGCGTCGCATATCAGCGACAATGGGAAGTTTCTTCGGCCTTTCCTGCTCTGATGCGTAAAGTCTATACATGGATGGTTTTTGCCTTGGCAATTACAGGATTCACAGCATATGCCGTAGCTACAAGTCCTGGTGTACTCATGACAATTTATTCCAACCCAATGTTGTTGTGGGGAATGGTAATTGCTCAACTTGCCATTGTTATAGGAGTAAGTGCTGCCATAAACAGATTGTCGCTTACATCAGCCACACTTTTGTTTATACTATATTCCGTTATCAACGGAGCTATGTTCTCTAGTATATTCGTTATCTATACAGCATCGTCTATTGCTTCTACTTTCTTGGTTACGGCAGGAACATTTGCTGTCATGGCAGTTGTTGGTTATACGACAAAGAAAGATCTTACATCATTAGGACGCTTGGCGATGATGGCTCTCGTGGGAATAATCATTGCCACACTCGTAAACGTATTCTTCCTTAAAAGCACAGGAGTGGAACTCTTCATCACCTATGCCGGAGTATTAATATTTGTAGGATTGGTAGCATACGATTCCCAAAAAATAAAAATAATGCTTGCACAAGCTCCAGATGCTGGAGAATCAGCGCAAAAAATAGCTTTACTCGGAGCATTGTCACTCTATCTCGATTTTATTAATCTTTTCTTATATCTTCTCCGTATTTTTGGAAAAAGAGAATAAAAAGATAATATCTAATAGATCCCACTTTAAAACAGGTCTGACCTTTTAAAGTGGGATCTTTGTTTTTCTTCACTTAAATTCTATCAAGACTATATAAGTCTAATTTTCATGATAGTCCCCACTAAGATCCAATATCGTTCGCTAAAAAAGGGACTTGCATCGGACTTATATCAAACTTACTTGGGAAACATTACAATAATTCGATAGACGCTTTTGATAAGAATGAAGTTCTCACGTATCCCGAACACATCCCGAACACATCCCGAACACAGCCTAAGAGAAAAACTTATCCATTGCCTCCTTCTGCTCCAATTTTCTTTTATTTAACCTCCAAATGTTAAGCCACTTCACGAACCTATTCCAATGTACAAAACGTACGGCAAAAGTTTAAGAGTGCATATATATAATAAGGTGTAGAAAAATATGATGTAAAAGAAATGGAAAAATGATGCGTATAAATGAAAAAAAACATGGATTTTCTTTGGTGGTATCGAAAAAGTGCGTACCTTTGCATTCGCTTTCACCACAAAACTGGTGACAAGCACTGAAGGAAGAGTTCTTTGAAAGATTTACATAAAACAGAGAAGTAGTAGTACAAGAAGCGAGACTTACTTTTTATGAGTACAGTCTTGGGTGAATTTACGAACCGTCGATTTTTAGGAATCAAGGTGCT